>NZ_PYCI01000180.1:0-11797 GCF_003015105.1 Chroococcidiopsis sp. CCALA 051
TTGTTGGCAGAATTGCGCTCATTGGCGATGCTGCTGGTTACGTCACGAAATCTTCGGGTGAGGGAATTTACTTCGCTGCTAAATCTGGGCGGATGTGTGCTGAAACGATTGTGGAGTTTTCCCAAGGCGGTAGCCGCATTCCGACAGAAGATGACCTCAAGGTTTATCTCAAGCGTTGGGATCGGAAGTACGGCATAACGTACAAGGTGTTAGACATTTTGCAAACTGTTTTCTACCGTTCCGATGCAACTCGCGAGGCATTCGTGGAGATGTGCGCCGATTTAGACGTACAAAAGCTAACGTTCGATAGCTATCTCTACAAAACTGTGGTTCCAGCTAATCCCATCACTCAGTTGAAGATTACTGCTAAAACGATTGGTAGTCTAATTCGGGGTAATGCTTTGGCTCCTTAATTGGGGCGATCGGTTTTTGATTTGTAGGGGCGTACAGATAGATGTGCGTCCTTACATTTTTTTTGCTTACGTTAGGCAATGCGTAGCAATTTCTTTTTGATTTACCAACATTTTTCTGTAGAGACGTTACATGTAACGTCTCTACATATGATGGGGCGATAAATATTTTGAGAATGCTTTGAGCAGGATTGCTTATTTTTATTTCTTAAGTTATTATTTTTTTAATTCAAGATTAAAAGTAGTATCAGTTTTAAAAAATCGGACTATATTTCTAGTATAAAAAACATAATATCAAAAAAGTAAACAAATGCAGATGAAAACAACTGCATTTTCTCCTGAAAACTAGAGCAAACAATCAAAGTTAACTCTAGCTATTTTTATAAAAATATGGACTTATTCGTGACTGCTCCCGTGAGCTACAGCTACTTCCTCTAGTTGCTCTACGCTAGGTAATTCCAGACAATAGCCCGCACCATAAACAGTTTTGATATAGCGAGGGTGGCGAGGATCTGGTTCTAGCTTGGTTCGGAGGTGGCGAATGTGGACGCGAATAGTTTCAATGTCATCGTCAGGATCGTATCCCCAGACTTCCTTGAGAATGTCGCTAGGCGAAACAGTCTGTCCGTGACGCTGAAGCAAGCAGTGGAGTAACTCAAATTCTAGGTGGGTCAATTTGACAGTTTCAGTAAACCAGATAGCTTCAAAACGCTCTGGAACCAGAGTTAGAGGACCGTAGTTGAGGATCTCGCTATGCTTGGCTGCTTGAGGGATGCGATCGGTACGCCGAAGTAACGCACGGACGCGAGCTAGCATTTCTTCAACTTCAAATGGTTTCGTCAAATAGTCATCTGCGCCTGCATTGAAACCTTCAACCTTATCTTGGGTTTGGCTTAGGGCTGTGAGCATGAGTACGGGAATTTCAGCCGTCCGTTCGTCGCGCCGCAAACGCTGGCAAACTGTAAAGCCGTCTACTCTAGGTAGCATCAGATCGAGCATAATTAAGTCTGGCTGCAACTGGAGTGCGAGAGCCTGTCCCTTAATTCCGTCTTCTGCTTGACTGACATCGTAGCCAGCCATTTCTAAGTTCACGGCAACCAATTCGGAGATTGCTGGATCGTCATCAATTACAAGTATTCGTGCCATTATTATTAAATCAGATTAACAAATGTTAATGAACAATAAGAACCTTGGGCAGATACAAAGATTGCTGTACTGATTATACGGATGATTCTAAAGATTAGCTATCGCTCATGTGGTGAATGTTGTAACAAAGTGATGAAAATTGAATGCGATCGCCGAGTTTGAGAGGTAAGAGGCGATAGACAAGAGGTAAGAGTTCGCTGACAACTGACAACTGATAACTGATAACTGAAATGCATCGAGGAAAATTGAATTCTAACTTTACGCCGCCTTGGTGGTTGCGCAATGGCTTAGCCATGACAGTTTACACTGCGCTTTGGGCAAGCAAAGACTGGGAAAAAACGACTAGCCACCCAGAGCCGAATTATGAAGCAGTTATTTTTCACGGTGCTGGGGAAGTACCAATCTTTGGTTGGGTAGCAATTCCTGAAAATCCCAAAGCCACGATTGTTGGGACTTATGGTATTACAGGTACTTTAGAAAATCAGTGGTTTTTAAGACTTTTAGGACGCAAAGCTTTTGCTCAAGGCTATGCTGTAGTGCTATTTGACTGGCGGGCGCACGGTAAGACAGCTCAGTTATCGCCAACTTTAACTTCTGATGGGTTATATGAAGGAGAAGATTTTGTTTGCATCGCCGCTCAAGCAAAAGCAATGGGTTGTCCCGCACCATTTTGGTTTACAGGCTTTTCCCTCGGCGGGCAATTGGCTTTGTGGGGAGTGAAAGCAGCGCAGGCGTTAGAATTCGGAATTCGGAGTTCGGAATTCGGAATTAACTCACCGTTTCCGACTCCCAACTCCCTAATCCCGCAGGACATTGCTGGGGCGGCGGTGATTTGTCCGAGTTTGGATTCAAATCGATCGCTATCTTATTTGGTGAAGCACCCATTAGGGAGAAAGTTGGAACAAGCGATCGCCAAGCAGTTGAAAAAATTGGCATGGCAGATCTACGAAGCACATCCAGGCGCGATCGATCCTGCTGCGATAGAAAAAGCTAATAGTATTTGGGGCTTCGATAACGAATTGGTAATTGAGAAATTGGGGTTTCCTTCGGTAGAAGCTTATTACGAGGCAAGTAGCGGTTTGCATATATTGCCGCAGTTACAAAAACCGACACTGATTATTTATGCTGCTAACGATCCAATGTTCGATCCGGCGATTGTGCCAGACTTGCAAGCAGCGTGCGATCGCAATCCTCAGCTCGATCTACTGTTAACTCGCTACGGCGGACACGTCAACTACATGAGCGATCGCACCTGTCAGCAGCATTTTGCCGATCCCGATCCTTGGTGGGCGTGGAATCGAGTTTTGGAGTGGATTGATAGTCAGTGAATAGGAGCAGGGAGCAGAAAGCAGAGAACCTATATTAATTCCGAATTCCGAATTCCGAATTCCGAATTCGTTTGGTTACACGTCCAGCAAGCCATATTTTTTCTGCAAATCGAGCAATTTCATTCTGGCTTCTCCAGCATTGTCGGCTAAATCGGCAAATTCGATAAATCGGCGGAGTTCTTTGCGCAGAAGATTGCGTTCGACTTCCCATGTATCGCGATCTAATTCTGGGGGCAAAACGATCGCGTCGAATAATGTAGCGCGTTCCTTACCTGGATGAGGGCGTAAAATTCTGCCGCGTCGTTGTACGAATTGGCGCGGATTACTGCTACTAGCCAGAATCACGGCGGTTTGGATGGCAGGGATATCAACACCTTCATCTAAACAACGAATTGCTACTAAACCTTGCAGTTCTCCTGTTTCAAATTGACGGCGCAATTTTGTCCGTTCTGCTAAAGGGGTGTCAGCGGTGTAAGTGTTGACGCGATAGCTGAGTTCCACTCCTAACATTCTGACGACAGCTGCAATCTGGCGATCGCTTGCCGAGCTACGCTCATCTTCAGTTTCAGTCGTTCCATCGCCACAATAAAATAGGGTGTGGGATGTATCGCGACGGTTTTGCATTAACTGTCGTAAAGCATCAATCTTATTGGCTGCTGCGCCAACTAATCTAGCTCTCTGCATCAATAATGGCGTAATATCGCTTTCTGCACCATTTTCTTGGGATGCGATCGCCCAACCAATTCTCGTCGTCAGTTTTGCATAGGCTTGCGCTTCGGTAGCGGTTAAGTCTACCAAAATCGGATAGTAAAGATAGCGGACTAATGCCCCTTGTTGCATGGCATCGGCTAAAGTGAGTTCTGGTTGTAGGACTGTGCCGAAGTAGTCGAAAATAAATTCCGTGCCTTGCTCGTCGAAGTATCTTTCTGGTGTAGCAGATAAACCCAGGCGCAGTCCGATTTGGCGGGGTAGACTTTGTTCTAAACGAGGCGCACCGAGGTTATGCGCCTCATCGCCAATTATTAGAGTTTTTTCTGGGAAATATTTCAATTGAGATTGAAAGCCTTCGCCAATTAGAGTTGAGTTGGTCGCGATGACAGTAACAAAAGGCTGACTGCCAGCACGGACATTATATAGTCCTGTAGATAGCTGACTTTGCCACTGTCGAAGACTTTCAAAGCCTAAAATCGGCTGCATCCCAAATTTTTCGGCTTCTGTCGCCCATTGGGTGACGAGATGACGATAGGGACAGACAACGATTAAAGCTTGCAAGCCAATTGTTTGATAGAGTTCGCAGGCGATCGCTAAAGCTGTAATTGTTTTACCGCTACCCGTTGCCATTTTCAACGTTCCCCTACCGCGATTGGCAAACCAATTAGTTATGGCTTGGCGCTGATACGATCGCAACTGTAGCGATCGGGGTATTCTCGGACATCCCGGTATCGGTAAGGATTTTGGTGTCGTCTGGGGTTGGTACTTCCCCCGTTCTTCCTTGGCAACAACTAATTTTAACTGCGATCGGGCATCAAGCTGGTATTTGACTGAACTCTGTGTAAGATACATTGACTTTAAATCCCATCTGAAGCAATGCGCTTGAAGAACAGAAGCATGACTAGCTTTAATGTCATAATTTATACCTTTATGGTAGTATAGTTTTCTATCTACAAAAAAGTTTGTCACAAATAACTCAAATTGAATCTACCAGGATCGATATTGGTAGCCATTATCATTTGATCCTCAATTAGTTAGTTCGTAGCTGCTCAAAGCCTATGCTTAAAATCAGAGTTAGCCATGCTGTTTTTTTTTCTCAGATTCTAGTATAATTTGCCATATTAAATTTCAAGATCAACCGTAAAAATTTCATGTGACTTCAAAGCTAAGATCGATAAATTCTATACGAGTTCTAGTTGCATACTGGTAGCGATCGCTGCTACAGATTTTGTATGCAATTAGTCAGGTTCAATTTTAATACAGGTTATCAAAAATAAAAAAAATACAAGCGACCGCATAAAATTATGTTTGATTTGAAGAGAGTTAAAGCTTAAATTTAGCTTTCCAAGTAAACTTTCGTAAAGTCTATTTTTTCTAGTGGTGGGCTTCATCCGAAGCGGAGTCAGTTTAAAAATAAAGATGCTCAGCAACAACACAGATTGCAGTTTAACCGAAGTCAAGAAAAGCTCAAATGCCATCGATCCACTTCCTCCAGATGTAGATAGACCAATGTGGTCTGTGATGATTCCCATATACAACCGCACAATATATCTGGAGCAAGCGATCGCTAGTGTTATAGAGCAGACGCGAGAATATGCAGCAGAGCGAATTCAAATTGAACTGATTGATAATTGTTCTACTAACCCTGAGATTGAATTTCTGATTCAGCGATTAGCTAAACAGCACAGAATTTCTGTTTACAGACAGCCTCAGACCGTCAGCATGGTTGAAAATCTCAACACTTGCATTCGTCGCGCTCACGGTCATTTAATTCATATTCTGCACGATGATGATATTGTTTTACCAGGATTTTATCAGTCTTTAGAAGCAGCATTTACCCAAGAACCAAGTATAGGTGCGGCGTATTGTCGGCACGGACATATTGACGAGAACAATCGGCAGCAAAATTATTTATCTTCATTAGAAAGAAGTACATCTGGTATAATTCCTAACTTTCTAAAACGCATTGCAGTATACTCGCTTGTCGATCCACCAGCGATGGTGGTTAAGCGCAGTGTTTACGAACACTTGGGTGGCTTTCGTCCAGAATTGTATGGTGCTTGCGACCACGAAATGTGGCGGAGAATTGCTGCACACTACCCTATTTGGTTCGAGCCACAAGTACTAGCTTGTTTTCGCGTTCACTCTAGGTCCCAGACTTCTGCCTTTGTGAGAACGGGAAAAAACATTGTCAATATGCGTCAGAGTATTGAAACTACCCGCTCGTATTTACCAAAATCCACAGCCGAGCGCATAGCAAAACGAGCGATGGAAGAATGCGCTTTATATGCTTTAAGAAATGCTTTCAGAGTGCTTAGTAGAGGCGACATAACCGCTACAAAAGCTCAAATTCGAGAAGCTCTCAAGTGTAGTTACTCCTTAAAAGTCATAGTTGCACTATTCCTAGTGCCTTTCTTAGCTGTAGCTAGTAGCCTCAAGCGATATTTGGAGCGGAATAGGGAGTAGGGAGAGTGGCTAGTGGCTAGTGGCTAGTGGCTAGTAATTTCTCCCTCTGCTCCCCTGCTCCCCTGCTCCCCTGCTCGTACGCCTACTCCCTGTTCCTTAGTTATAGCCGCGCCACACGCCTAAGAGAACGCCTTGCAGTTGGACTTGCTTGGCGGCGATCTCTATTGGCTTATATTTGGGATTAGCAGGCTTGAGCGTCACGCGATCGCCACGAAGATAAAAGCGTTTTAAAGTCGTACCGTGTCCGTCTACTCTAGCTGCAACGATCGTGCCATTTTTTACCTGTTCTGGATTGGCAACTGGACGCATGATTGCGAGATCGCCTTCCGTAATTAAATCTTCAATCATGCTGTCACCAATCACCCGCAACGCAAAAGTTGCAGGTGGTAAAAATAGCTTTTCAAAATCTAGGTGTTCGACAGCATCGGTAAACGGTTCGACCAAACCGCCAGCTGCGATCGCACCCAGAACTGGGATACTTTGTTGGGGAGATTGGGATTGTAAAATGCGGATCGTCCGTGCTTTACCTTCCGTCCATTCAATGTATCCTTTGGCGCGTAAATGTTCCAATCGACTTTGCACGGGTGCTGGCGATTTCAAATTCATCGCTTGCATCATCTGGCGAATTGAAGGTGAATGCTGGTATTGCCGCACGTATTCTGCTAACCAGTCATATAGTTCTTGTTGAGCTACCGTTAGGGGTTCCATAGTTTAGTGTGTTTCAATCGCGATATAAACCTCTTAGAACAGTCGTACTACAAAATTGCCCCTAATGGCAAAAAAAAGTTTTTAGTTGTTGGTAATTGGTAATAGGTAATTGGTAATTGGTACTTGCTCCCAAGTCCCCCAAGTCTTCTTTATCTCCCCTGCACACCTGCACACCTGCTTCCTTGTCCTCCTTGTCCACGGACACTTTGACGCGACGTGCTTTAACGGGGGGAACCCCCGCAACTTCACTAAATTCCCAACAAACTAGCTAGTAAAGCTTTTTGAGCGTGCATTCGATTTTCAGCTTGATCCCAGACTTTGGAGTGAGAACCTTCTATGACATCGGTGGTTATTTCTTCGCCGCGATGGGCTGGGAGACAGTGTAAAACGATCGCCTCTGGATCGGCAAGACTTAACAATTGTTCGTTGACTTGGTAGGGTTGAAAGATTGGAATGCGGGAATTAGCTTCTGATTCTTGTCCCATGCTCGCCCAAACATCGGTATAAATGACGTGCGATCCTTTAGCTGCTGCTTCTGGATCTTCTGTTACGGTAATTTCAGTTTCTGGTAGGGCGATCGCTTTGGCTTGCTCGACAATTTCTGTTAAAGGTTTAAAATCGGCAGGAGTGGCAATTCTGACATTCATACCTACCAACGCACAGCCCAACAGCAAAGAATGAGCGACATTGTTACCATCACCTACATAAGTCAAAGTTAGTCCCTTCAACTTACCAAAACATTCTTCTACCGTCAGCAAATCTGCCAAAATTTGACAAGGATGTTCGCGATCGGTGAGAGCGTTAATCACAGGAATTTTGGCATAGTGGGCAAAAGTTTCTAATTGTTGCTGCTCAAAAGTCCGAATCGACAGAATATCTAAATATCGATCTAAAACTCGTGCTGTATCTTCTACAGGTTCGCCGCGGCTAACTTGAGTTGTTGTGGTGTTAAGATCGATTACCTGTCCGCCTAATTGATACATTGCTACAGTAAAGCTGACGCGGGTGCGGGTGGAAGCTTTGTAAAATAGCAGTCCTAAAACTTTATTACACTGAGGCTTTAGCTGCCCTGATTTTAACTGCGCTGCTAGTTGTAGCAATGCTGTAACTTCCTCTGAAGTTAAATCGGCAAGACTTAGTAAATCTCTTCCCTTCAACTCTGCCATGCTGCCTGTAGTAAGTAAAGAACTGTACTAAACGAAAATTGACACAGCTTGCCTTGTTCCGGTTTATTGCTGTGTCAAAAAAGTACTGATTCTTTAGAAAGTAGCAGATTTTTTGGCACATAGCACGGCTAGTTAGCTTGAATCTCCTGACATAATCCGGTCGGTTTCTCCTGTAGAGACGTTAGTAATGTCTCTACAGGAGAATATTTTCTGTGGCAGGCACAAAATTTTGTTAGCAGCGATCGCGCTATTTGCTCAAAAGAAGCATGACTACTCTTGCTAAAGACTGACAAAATTTGCTATTGTGATTTATTGTGCTGGTGTAGCTCAGTGGTAGAGCAGCTGATTTGTAATCAGCCGGTCGCAGGTTCAAATCCCGTCACCAGCTTTGTTTTGTGAATGAATTGGGGCAATAGTTTTGACTCGAAACTTCCTATTGATAAGGTTTTTAGCTCTTATCATTTTGTAGGCTGCGACTGGACGAATCTGGCAGTCAATCGACAAAACAACTAAAAATCGCGCATAATTAACCTCAGTTTTAGTACAGTACTTAGTACAGGTTTTTTGACTGAAAAAACCGCTTAGGTATAGGTATCCAGCCGTCAGTACAGAGTTTTAGTACAGAACTGCCGCTCGCTATAAATAGGAAAAGTTGCATGGCTCGAAACAAATCAGCAACTGACATAGATGGCATCAATCAAAAGCTTGAGGCAGCAGGAGTCCGATTGCGAGTCGTGGTGCGTAACCGCAAACTCTCCCTACGCGGGACATTACCACCCCGCCCTGGTTCAACCGAGACTAAATCAAAGCAAACTTATTTGGCATTGGGTTTGGACACCACAAGCTATGGCTACAAAATGGCACTCTCCGAGGCTTTAAAGATTTGGGCAGCACTCGATCAAAATAAGTTTGACTGGAACGACTACACCGAAATTACAAACTGGCAGTCTTGCCAGGCGTGGATCGATCGCTACAAAAAACACTGGTTCCAGTGCAAAGGCGACAGCGAGAAAAACCGGATTTACTGGGAGCGTGAAGAGTGGCAGCTAGGACTAAAATGCCTGCCACCAGAAAAAAACCTAACTGCTGAATTATTGATAGAAGTGGCACAGACCAAGCCGCCAAATACGCGCTCGCGCCAGCGATTAGTGCAAATTCTGACAAGACTAGCTAGGTTCGCTGATATTCTTATAGATTTATCTCCCTATCAAGGCAGCTATTCAGCTAGTAAAGTTCAGTCCCGCAACATTCCCAATGATGAAGAGATATCCACTATCAGATCGGCAATTGCTAATCCTCAATGGCAACTAGTCTATACCCGTATGGCAATCTATGGATTGCGCGACCACGAAGTTTGGCATTGCCAAATTGATTCTCAACCACCTCATGCTTGTCAGGTACTTTTAGCAAGACTGGTCCGCGTCAGGGGGTAATGCCACTTTACCCAGAGTGGGCAACAGCTTGGAGACCTTGGGAAGGAAACTTACCAACAGTAAACTGTCAAGGCGATTTCACAGTTTATGGAGAACGGACTGCACGAGCATTCAAGCGATTGGCAGTGCCTTTTACTCCTTATAACCTCAGACACGCTTATGCTATTCGCGCTAGCGTAGCATTTAAGTTTCCAATCGCAGTTGCCGCTCGAATGATGGGGCACTCGCCAACTGTTCATTTAAAAACATATAATCGCTGGATTAATGGTCAGCATACTCTTGATACATTCAAGGAGATTATGGCAAATAATCCTCCCAAAGCACCTACCTAACTAATTCACGCAAGATAGCATCAACATTGACAGATGCTAGTTTGTTACCAATTTGAATATAATGGATACCCTGCTTCCAAGCAAACGGACACCCTTGGTCGATCTTGCGCTTAATTGATTTCCGACTCCAACCCACACCTAGTTTGGCTTCTAGTTCTGTCTTGGCAATTTCAATTGGTAGCAGGCGATCGCCCTCTTGAAAACGATTAGCAGTCTTCATCGTACTTTTTCAGATTTGTTGCAAAAGCTTTGTAGTGTCAGAAAAACTTCTGGAAGGAAAGATATTTATGCGATCGCACTTTTAAGTGTGATTCATGAATTGGTTTTGTATACGAGGAGCGATGCATATTATAAATATCTACAAAACCAGAGCAAAAAATAGATAATACTGTGGTAAACTCAGATGCTTCTATTTTCAATCTTGAAAGCATTCTATTAAATCATCTTTTTTCAACGTGAGAAAAATAGGAGAGGAAAAAGAGATTTAACAATGTTCTTAAAATCTCTGACTCTCGTGGAAAAACTATTATTATTAATATAACAACATTGTCTAACTATCTCAACAGATAAGGAACGCTCTAGTCAACCCTTCATAATTACTTGCAATTTTCAGAGATCGATCGACTTATTGCCAAGCCTATTGCTAGCTACTGACTTATTTGGTTCGGAGCTAATGTCCCTAAACTTGATATACAAATCGTTTTGAAACTACTATTTTTACCCCATCAGCTTCTACGCAGAAGTTGAAAACAACGAGAGTTGTAATAATAGTAGTTAGCGATCGGAGCTGAGGTACGAAATTAATCTGTATATTTAAAGCTTTATCTCTATACTTTACTATGCTCTCTTAGCTAAGGTTTTACCATCTTAAAAGTAAGAGGTAAAAAAGCCTATTTTCACGGTTGGAAAGTTAGACTAACGAAAAAATTATTACTTTAAATCCTAGCAAAAAATTCGCCAATCGTCGGACATATATATTATTCTACATATAAGAAAATAAAACAAAGTTACCATGTCTTTACCTCATGGTCCACGAGTTATACCCTTTCTCCACAAGCTCAAATGGCGAGGTCGCTTTCTCGAATTTTTAGAGTACTGCGTTGGGCGCTATGGTGACATCTTCACCTTTAGGGTAATTGGTTCTCGCCCATTTGTTGTTGTTAGCCATCCTCAAGCGATTAAGGAGATTTTCACTGCACCAGCGGGGTATTTTGATTCGGGAAAGGCAAATCAAGCTTTCCGCCCACTGTTGGGAAATAACTCACTGCTTTTACTTGATGGTATTCAACATCAACAACAGCGCAAGCTGCTCCTGCCTCCTTTTCACGGGGAACACTTGTCCAAATACGGTCAAATTATTTGTGGCATCACCCAGCAGGAGATTCAACAGTGGATAGTCAATCGACCTTTCGCGATTCGCCCTCAAGTGCAAGCCATTACCCTACGAATTATCTTGGAGATGATTTTTGGCTCCCAACAGGAGCAAAGTGTTAAGTCACTAGATCGATGCCTGAGTGAGTTAGTAGATTCTTTCATTTCTCCCTTTTGGTGGCGACGTTTTTCTTTCCCTCAGAAAAAGCAGCAACTCGATCGACTTGTCTATGCTCAGATTCGCCAACGCCGACAAGAAACTGCCTGTTCGACAACAGACATCTTAAATCTACTTTTATCAGCTCGCGATGAAGCTGGTGTAGCCCTGACAGATGAGGAGATTCGCGATCAGATCGTTACTCTAATAATGGCAGGCTACGAGACAACGACTACAGCAGTTTTGTGGGCATTGTACTGGGCAGCAAAACTGCCCCAAGTACGAGAAAAGCTGGATAAGGAGTTGTGTAATCTTAGTCCTAACCCAGCACCTAGCAAGATCGCTCAATTGCCATATCTTAGTGCGGTCTGCTCGGAAACCTTACGTATTTATTCCATCACTGGGTTTACCTTCGATCGCGTTGTGAAAGTGCCGCTGCGTATTATGGGCTACCAGTTTGAGCCAGGAACAGTCCTGAGTCCGTGTACTTAACTTTCTTCTGTCACTACGGTGAGACTAAAATGGGGAAGAAAACCATCTATTCCTCTACTAAAGCATGGTTGAGCCAC
>NZ_PYCI01000181.1:0-11685 GCF_003015105.1 Chroococcidiopsis sp. CCALA 051
CCTTACCCCTTACCCCTTACCCCTTAATTATGGGAGAAATTCAGGCACTACGCGGGACGCGAGACATTCTGCCCGATGAGGTTGTCTTTTGGCAACAGGTAGAAGCAACGGCGCGGCATATTTTAAGCAAAGCCGCCTACCGAGAAATTCGTACGCCGATTTTCGAGCAGACGACGTTGTTTGAACGGGGAATTGGTGAAGCTACGGATGTGGTGGGCAAAGAAATGTATACTTTTGTGGATCGAGGCGATCGCTCGATTACCCTGCGTCCAGAAGGTACGGCTGGAGTTGTCCGCGCTTTAATCGAACATGGGCTATACGCTCAAGGCGGCGTGCAGCGTCTGTGGTATACGGGTCCGATGTTTCGCTACGAGCGCCCTCAAGCTGGTAGACAGCGGCAATTTCACCAATTAGGCGTAGAGGTTATCGGTAGTGCCGATCCGAGGGCAGATGCAGAAGTTATTGCGATCGCTACAGAGATTTTACAAAATCTAGGGCTGAAAAACCTGCATCTCGACCTTAATTCAGTTGGGAACAAAACAGATCGGCACAATTATCGTCAAGCACTAGTAGACTATTTCACGCCCTACAAAGGCGAATTAGATCCAGATTCCCAAGATCGCTTGACCCGCAACCCCTTACGAATTCTAGATAGTAAGGACGAGCGCACTAAAGAGATCGCTCAAAACGCTCCTAGCATTTTAGATTATCTCGGCTCTGAGTCGCAGCAACACTTCGAGCGGGTACAGCAATTACTAAGTGATTTAGGCATTAAATACCAACTCAATCCCAAGTTAGTCAGAGGATTAGACTACTACACCCACACAGCTTTTGAAGTTATCTCCGATGACTTGGGAGCGCAAGCAACAGTGTGTGGTGGTGGGCGTTACGATGGGTTAGTCACAGAATTAGGTGGACCCGATACGCCTGCGGTAGGATGGGCAATTGGTCTAGAACGATTGATTATTTTATTACAACAATTGCAAACGCCCCCAGTTTCGGAATTAGATTTCTACGTAGTTTCACGGGGCGATCGCGCCCAGGCGCAAGCACTGATACTGGCACAGAAATTACGCCAAGCAGGGTTTAGCGTCGAATTAGACCTCAGCGGTAGTGCCTTTAAAAAGCAATTTGCCCGTGCTGATAAAAGCGGCACGGTGGCTTGTCTAATTTTGGGCGATGAGGAAGCAGCCAACCAAACTGTCAAACTCAAATGGATGGCAACTAAAGAGCAAACTGCGATCGCCCAAACTGAGCTTATGACAATGATAGATAGACTACGCGCAGACATTCAATCTTTTAGAGCCGAACGCTAACCGATAACAGAATAACCGATCTAGCTCGCTAACAAGCGCCAAACTCCAACTACAGCACATGGGTTGGAAAAATTCGTGCTGTATAACTTTACACTTTTTTTACTGAATTTTTAAATAACTTTCACATAATCTTTGGTTAAATTTAGGTTAAAATTTTTAAAATATTTCATTATGAGGTTTCATAGCTAATTTATGAAACTTCATTACGTAATTACAAGCATTTTTCTATTTAAAACATAGAAAATCATTTGGAGAATTTGACGTGATAAAACGCAGTCCAGTGCGGGAAGATTTGCCGCAAACTCTCTTATTCGAGCTAACGCCACAGCATACCTTAAAATTTTTGTTAGTGGCGATTACTATACTTGCTATTGCTAGCTTGAGCGTGCAATTTGGACTTTATTATTTACCAGAATATCCCGCCAAGAAGATTTTGTCAGGTTTATTTTTTGTAGATCATGAGTCTAATATTCCAACAATATATTCTGTCTTAACCTTAATTATCTGCTCGATGATTTTAGGATTTATTGCTAATGCCAAGAGAGCTAATCGAGGAGCATACATTAATTATTGGATGACCTTATCAATAATATTTTTGTTTTTGGCTATTGATGAGTTCGCTAGTCTACACGAAAAATTAATTGAGCCATTGCAAATAAGATTAAATGCAAGTGGGTTTCTTCACTCTACTTGGGTTATTCCTGGTGCTGCTTTTGCCTCAATTTGTTTGCTTGTTTTTACACGATTTCTCAGTCATCTTCCTACCCAGACTCGTCGCCTATTTCTCTTAGCTGGTAGCTTGTACGTTAGCGGTACGCTGGGAATGGAGATGATAGGAGGTTACTATTCTAGTCTAATGAACGATAGGAATGATATTATTTATACTGTTATTGTCACAATTGAAGAAAGTTTGGAAATGTTAGGTATAGCAGTATTTATTTACTCGTTACTTCACTATATAAGTTACTATATGAAAGGAACAAGCTTACGTATAAATATTGTGGCATCTGAGAAAAAACGTCGCAGTGCTTAGTTGTTTGCTACACCAAGGCATCGAACAATTTACTTGAAAACGATTATCTGGCTCAACTTAGCGAATTATAAAGTTGGGCTTTTTTCATGCTATCTTGTCGTCTAGTTGCAATTAGAGTAGTTTATTTGTACTACTTGCGAGTCTTGCAAGCGATCGCATTCAAGTCTTAAAACTAATAATGAATTATTTCTTGCCTTTTCTAGGTATTTTTTCTTAAAAAACTATAAATTTGTGGTTCATTGACTTTACTTTTAGTTAACCATCTGTTAACTATAAATTAATTAAAAAATAAATTTTTAATAAATGATGGCGTTAGGCAGAGCTAGCAGTCTTTTGCCTTAAAGATTGACCTGGATGTGGGGAAGAATCAATGACTAGAGATTTAGAGCTAAAAACATCGCTGGCAAAGCCTTTGGGACAGTATTTAGTTGAGTCTGGAATTATCAACTCAGCTCAATTAGAAACTGCGCTTGAAGAGCAACACCAGACAGAAAAATGTCTAGGAGAAATTTTATCAGCCCGAGGTTGGGTAAAACAGGAAACTATTGAATATGTGATGAAAAAAATTGTATTACCAGAGCGCGAGATAGGCGAGCAGAAATTCCTGGACGAAACCTTATTCCAACCGAACAATCGATTTGCTAACAATCCGAATATCTATCTTTCTCCTCATAAGATCGTTCGATTTTTGCTCGTCTCGGCATTTAGTGTAATTTTTGTCTGTGTTTTAGTTCAAGTTAGTACTTACCTTCTACCTGACTATCCATTACAGGATACTTTAGTTTCTCTATTTAATATAGATGGTGAACAAACCATACCTGCATTCTTCTCGTGGTCGCTCTTGCTATTTTGTGCTTTACTGTTAGGGGCGATCGCCTATAGTAAAAAAGCCAATCGAGAACCTTACGCTACTCACTGGACAGCACTAGCAATTATTTTTTTCTATTTGTATATAGATGAGGCAATTGGAATTCACGAAAGAATCGGTCTGATCGTTACGGGTAAATTCAATCCGAGCGGTTTTTTCTATTTTGCCTGGACAATACCTGGTAGCATTCTTACAATTATCTGCTTGCTGGCATTTCTGCGCTTTATCAATTCTCTTCCTACTCAGATAAAGTATTTATTTTTATTAGCTGGAGGTATCTACGTTGGAGGAGCATTATTGGTAGAAATGTATAATGGATACTATAGATCCTTATATGGCGATCGCCCGATGTATTATGCTCTGACCTCTGTAGAAGAAAGTATGGAAATGCTAGGAATCGTTACTTTTATCTATGGACTAATGACATATATTAGTTCGTATATGAAGGGCATACATCTTTTAGTTAGTATTCCTGCTAAAAAAGTCAAAGATTAAATTAAAACTAAATTATCGCGGTGAATTACGTTTGCTGCGCCAGCATAGCCTAAAATTGTGGCAATTTCTTTCGAGTGTCGTCCGCGAATATTTTGCAATTCGCTGCTGCTATAGTTGACAATACCTCTAGCAACTTCTTTCCCAAAGCGATCGCAAATTTGAACTGCATCTTGACTGTCAAATTCGCCTTCGATGGTAGTAATGCCAGCCGCTAGTAAAGATTTCCCCTGCTGGCAAATTGCCTTAACCGCACCATCATCTAAGTAAAGCTTGCCCGTAGGAATCAAACCATAAGCAATCCAGCGTTTACGAGCGTTACTCGGTTGGAGTTGAGGCGCGAACTGAGTTCCTAAAGGCTCTCCCTGGATAATTTTTTCTATATTATGTGGGAACCGCCCTTCAGTAATGACAGTACGGACACCAGCCGCAGTAGCAATTCGTGCCGCTGCAATTTTCGTCACCATGCCACCCGTTCCCCATTGGGAACCGGGAGAACCTACTTGTACTTGCAATTGGGCTAGTTGTTCCATATGCGTTACCAACGCAATTGGCTGAGCATCGGGAAACGATCGCGGATCGGCAGAATAGAGACGATCTACATCCGTGAGTAAAAACAGCCAATCTGCCTCAACTAAACTGGCAACTAAGGCAGAGAGAGTATCGTTATCGCCAAATTTCAGTTCTTGAACTGCTACCGTATCATTCTCATTCACAATAGGAATCACACCAATGTCTAATAAGGCTTGAAATGTGTTGTATGCATTGACATAACGACTGCGTTCTCCGACATCGCTACGAGTCAGTAGGACTTGAGCGATTGGCTGTTGCAAAGTTGTAAAAAAATCGTCGTATACGCGCATTAACCGCCCCTGCCCGACAGCCGCTACTGCCTGTTTCATTGCCATCGTGCGGGGGCGCTCCGTTAACCCTAAACGAGCGCAGCCAATCCCAACAGCTCCAGAAGACACTAAAATCACGCGATGCCCCTGACGACGCAGATGAGAGAGAGTTTCTGCTAAAGTCGCGATCGTGGAAAGGGCTAGTAAACCTGTTTGCGATTGCGTCAGACTAGAAGTACCAATTTTGACAACAATTGTTTGAGTTTGCAACATCTTTAAGGAGCTGAGGGGAGAAGAAAGCGATCGGGAGCAAGACAAGTCGCAAGTCAAAATTAACTGGTAACTGGTAACTAGTCACTGCTCCCTGCTCCCTGAATAATCATAAAGCACCAGTCCTTCAAAAGAAGAAGGCTGGTGCTTCATGGGGTTATGACTGATGATTTATGGCTGGGGTCTTTATAAGCGCGACCCCTTATTAACTTCTAGTATAATCTCAGACATTTTACTTAGCTCCGTACTCTTTAATTATTTCTTAATGTTTGATTTTCTAAAGATTTACTGATTTTTGTTAATTTTTGTTTGCTTGGGGATCAGAGAGGCTCCAAGAGCTTGAGAAACTAGGACTTCTAAGCCACGGATGGGGTAAGCACGGACGGCTTCGCCAGGATCGACATATGGTTCGACCAAAATCGTAAACATACCTAAGCGATTGCCAGCAATGACATCAGTAAACAAGCGATCGCCTACCATTGCTACCTGTTCCGCTGGTAAGTTCATTGCTTCTACTGCTAGCCTTAGCTTTCGTCGAGAGGGTTTGACAGCGCCAAGAATGTAAGGTAGATCCAAAGACCTAGCAATACCACCAATGCGAGTATCGCTGAGGTTATTACTCACCAACCATAGCTTGACAAATTGTCTTGTTTGTGCAACCCACGCTTGCAAAGCGGCTGACGCTGTTGTGGCTTTAATTGGTACTAAGGTTTCATCCACATCTAACACCAAGCCTTTGAGGTGGTATTGCTGAATCATTTCTGGGGTCAAATTCAGCACAGATCCTTCTAGGATTAAATCGGGTTGTAGTAGTTCGTTCCAAGACATGAAGATGAGCTAGGGGTAGGAAAGGGTTAGGGGTGAAAGACGTTAATTGTCAGTAGCTAATTGTCAACTGGAGAACCGAACTATCAACCATCAACTATTAACACTCATATCATTTTCTCATCAGCTATTAACTAATAACAGCTGAGAGCGAAATCTAAACGATCGTCAATTAGCGATCGCTAAGCGCAGTTGCTCGAACAGTCGAGCCACTTTATCTAAATCTTTATCTCCTGGAGAACGTTCTACGCCGCTGGATAAGTCAATGCCATGAGGACGAAGTTGAGATAAAGCAGCCAGGATATTATCTGGCGTGAGTCCGGCAGCGAGAAACCAAGGACAACTCGGTTGAAATTGTTGCAAAGCATTCCAATCTAGCGTTTTTCCCGTACCACCTAACTGCTGAGGATGGTAAGCATCAAGTAGAAGAGTATCTACATATGTGGTGTAATTGGCTGCTTGCTCTAATGCTTCTGTATTTTTGATTCTCAATGCTTTGACAATCTCTACATCGGGTAGCAAAGATCTTAACTGATGGCAAAAAGCAGGTGATTCGTCTCCGTGTAACTGTACCCCTGTCAATTTCGTGGCTGCGACAATCTGGCTAATGTCTTTTAGGGTAGTGTTGGCAAAAACACCAATCCGGTCTACCGTAGCTGGTAGCTGCGCGATCGCGGCTCGAATTTGGGTGGGATTGACATAGCGAGGCGTGTTGGGAACGCAGATAAACCCTAAAGCAGTTGCGCCAAGAGAGGCGATCGCTTTTCCCTGTTCTGGTTTCGTAATGCCGCAAATTTTGATTCGCATACAAGCTAAGTTTGTGTAGAAAAATAAAGCTAATGTTAACTATTAAAACAAATACTATCTCCTGGCAAAGCAATTTTGATAATCCTGAAATTGCGCTCCATAGTTCGATGTAGGAGAAAAAACCTTGATTAATACAATTTTACTAGCTGCCACACAACCAACTGTTCCCAACACTATCAGCTGGAGTCCACAAGTAGCACTGATTATCAGTGCTAGCTCCTTATTAATACTGCTAATCGCTAGCCGCAGTATCAAATATCCTCAAGTCGGCGCTAAGTTACCCGTAAACTTACCAGTATTGGGCAGTCCCAGCGTTGGTACATTTGTTGCATCAATGGCATTTGGTCACGTCGTCGGAGCCGGAATCGTCCTCGGACTGTCCAACCTCGGTTGGTTGAGCTAGATTTTTGCGGGAGCAGTTATCAGTGACCAGTGACCAGTGACCAGTAAATTCTAACTTCTGACTCCTGACTTTTGGCTCCTGACTCCTACTGACAACTGATAACTGATAACTGACATTAACTCCTAAGACAGATAAAATTTCTTGGCAAAGTCACTTTGATGGAGTGTAGCCAAGCCCTATCGATCTTAGGAGTTAAAGCTTTGTTGGAATCACTCTTGCTTGCAGCAGCCGAAGTTCAACCAACTGTTCCCGATACAGTCAAGTGGAGTTGGACTGGATCGGCAGTCATTGTTGCTACTTGTTTAGTTTTTCTGTTGATTATTCCCCGCACGATTCGCTATCCTCACGTTGGCACTAAGTTTCCTTTAGGACCATTTGCCGGAATTTTCAATAATCCCAGTATTGGTTCTTTCCTTGCTGCCATGAGTGCAGGGCATGTCATCGGCATTCCATTAGTGCTGAGTTTAAATATCTTGGGCATTATCAAGTAGATCGATGAATACGGTTATCCGTAACTAAAACCAATACACCGAGCATAGGTAGGCAAATTGCCCACGCAAAGACGCAGATGCACTAAGAATTATTTGCGTCTTTGCTTTTGTATATATAACTTTGAGTATTTCTACAATTGCAGTTGTACGGTTAGCGCGAATTCAATTAAACCTAGTGCGATCGCCAAATCTTTTATCCTAGAAAATATAGGGGCTAGTAAGATTTGTAATTTTTGAGATCGCATCGCAATCCGGCAATCGAATCTTATTTAAGCCATAACCTATAGTTCAGATGGATAGAAATTTGGTTTAGGAAAATCCCATGCAAACAGGTTGGCGAATTGGAGCTTTATGGGGCATTCCACTATTTTTAGACCCCTTGTGGTTTGTTATTTTAACTTTTGTTGCCCTCAATTTTGGGTTGAGTTATTCACCTTGGGGAAATATCTTAGCTGGAAGTGCGGGTTTAACGATCGCACTGCTGTTATTTGGTTCGGTCTTGCTGCACGAACTCGGTCATAGCTTAGTGGCGCGATCGCAAGGAATTAAGGTTAATTCTATTACTTTATTCCTTTTTGGTGGAATTGCTTCGATTGAAGAAGAATCGAAAACCCCAGGCGAAGCATTACAAGTGGCGATCGCCGGACCTTTAGTGAGTATTGGTTTGTTTGGTATTCTTGCTTTGATCGGCTTGGTTTTGCCTGCGTCGAGTTTGGCTAATGTCATGGTGACAGACTTAGCCAGAGTGAATTTAATTTTGGCACTGTTTAATTTAATTCCTGGCTTACCTTTAGATGGAGGACAGGTATTAAAAGCAGCAGTGTGGAAGGTAACGGGGAATCGTTTTCAAGCGGTGCGTTGGGCGGCGAGAACTGGACAATTTTTGGGTTGGTCGGCGATCGCGACTGGTGCGGCAATAGAATTCTTTACGGGTGAATTAGTCAGCGGTCTGTGGTTGGTGCTGCTGGGATGGTTTGGTATTCGCCATGCCAGCGCATACGAGCGCATCACGAAACTACAAGAAGCCTTGCTGCAACTGCACGCTACCGATGCTATGTCCCGCGATTTTCGCGTCGTAGATGCCGATATGAGCTTGCGGGCTTTTGCCGACCTTTATCTGCTAGAAACATCCGCCCCACAAACTTATTTTGCCGCATCCGATGGGCGGTATCGTGGAATGGTATCGATTGACGATTTGCGCCTTGTCGAACGCAGTCAGTGGGAAACGCAAACTCTGCACAGCATCGTTCATCCCCTCACGGAAATCCCTCACGTTGAGGAAGCGACATCTTTAGTCGAAGTCATCAACCAGATGGAAAGCCAGCAAATACCACGTCTAACCGTACTTTCTCCAGCTGGAGCTATAGCGGGAACGATAGATCGAGGCGATATTATCAAAGCGATCGCACCTAAACTTAACCTACGGATTTCCGAAGTAGAAATCAAGCGGATCAAGGAAGAAGGTAGCTATCCATCGGGGTTGCAATTGGGGTTGGTAGCAAAGTCTACTAAAGTGTAGCGATCGCATATTCTAAGAGAGGTGAATATGGCAGCAACCGCTACTGATGACAGAATGGGCAAAGTTACAACTATCATTTATCCTTGCCTAAATAGATTGGTTCTAAAACTGTTTCCGTAACTGTTCCATCTAATTTTGCTAATTGATACGCCTTTGCGAAAGGACGGGAACTAACAATCTTTTCTAGTTTGCTACCAACAAAGTGGAAGCCAACACCATCATCAGCAGCATATCCAGGGTTAATTAATCCTTGAGATAATAACCGATGGTAAGCTGGTCTTCTTTCCGGTTCGCCGTCATAATGAGGACAGTTGCTACCTTTGAGCAAGCCAAGACATTGTAAAACAGTCAATTGCCCGGGGATAGAATCAGTTATTCCCTGTTCAAACCAACAAATAGAACCAGCACTTAAACCAGCAAGAATAACGCCATTTTCCCAAGCTGCTTGAAGAATTTTATCTAGTCCCCACTCTCTCCAGAGGGCAATTAAGCTTTTCGTATTTCCGCCACCTACATAAATGATGTCTTGGTCGAGAATAAAAGATTTGAGATCGGCTGTAGGTGGTAGGAATAAAGATAGATGAGAAGGCTGACAGGTCAAGTTAATATAAGTTGAATAGAATCGAACAATATATTTATCAGAATCGCCGCTAGCAGTTGGAAGAAAACAAACTTTTGGTTTTTCCTTTTTTGCGAGTTCCAGAATGTATTTATCCAGCAGAAGATTTCCTGGTTCCATAGAAAATCCGCCGCCACCCATAGCAAAGATTTGTCTCATTTTTCATTTGTCAATTAATCATCCATTACTAGTGTAGAGACATTACATGTAATGCCTCTACACTAGTAAACAATTATCTATTACCAATTTCTAATCTTTGCTGTAATATAAACTCTGCGATCGCCAAGTCCATTGGTGTCGTCAATTTTAAATTTGTCTCTTCGCCCTCAACAATGTGTACGGGTAAGCCACACTTTTCAAACAAAGCTGCATCGTCTGTAACTTCCCAACCTTGCTCCAACCCTTTTGCGTGACACTGCTTCAATAATTGCACGTCAAAAGCCTGTGGAGTTTGCGCCGCCCAAAGCTGGCTGCGGTCTGGTGTATCTTGAATGAATCCAGCATCATGGACGACTTTAATCGTGTCTTTGACTGGGATTGCGGCAATTAAGCCTTGGATGGGGGAGTCGGGAGTCGAGAGTCGGGAGTCAGAAAATTTTGAATTCCGAATTCCGAATTCCGAATTCCGAATTCCTACCGCGCAGCGATCGAATAATTCTGGTGTAGCAAGACATCTTGCACCATCGTGGATGAGGACTTGTTTAGCGTCTGCTGGCAAAGCCTGTAAGCCATTGTAAACAGACTCTTGGCGGGTGGTTCCCCCTTGAATGAATTCTACAGGTTTAGTCAGGGATAAACCCCCCAGGATCTCCTTCAAATCTACCCAATCGGCGGGTTGGGAAATAATGCCGATCCAACTAATTTCATGAGATGCTTCGGCTGCGCGTAGCGTCCAAGCAATTAGAGGTTGCGATCGCAGCGTCAACAGCAGCTTATTGCGATCGCTGCCCATTCTTCGTCCCATTCCGGCGGCTGGAATTAATAAATACACAGTTTCTTAAGAAAGTGGTGAGTGGTGCGTGGTGAAGCGGGCGGAAGCGGAGGTTTCCTCCGCAATGAAGCCGCGTCGTGATGCGTGAAAAGAGCTTGCTATTTCCTGTTGCCTGTTTCCTGTCCCTTGTTCCCTATTTCCTGTGAACTGAAAAAATGTACGCTTTTATCGTTTCGCATAAGTATATGTTCCCCTAAAATAGGAGCGAGTAAGCGTAGAACAGTAAATATGCGAATAGTAGCCCTAGTCCCTGGCGGGATTGGCGACCAAATTCTATTCTTTCCCACCCTGGACGATCTGAAGCGAAATTATCCCGACGCTGAAATCGATGTGGTGGCAGAGCCTGGCTCTTTGGGAGCGTACCGAATCTGTAAGTCCGTGTCCAACGTGCTAAAGTTCGACTTTAAAGACCGTAACAGTTTGACCGAATGGGTCGATCTAATCGGTAATATCCGCGATCGCGAATACGATATCGCGATTTGTGCCGGAAAGCGCCCTTTTGTAGGCATGGCGCTCTGGCTGAGTGGCGTTGCAGTGCGAGTCAGCTACCAGGGGGGAGGAAATCTGTTTCTGACGAACTCCGTCCCCCTCAAAACCGAGCAGTATGTCGCGGCAATGTATCACGATCTGCTCAAAGGATTGGGGATTTCTACCCCCTGTCCCGATTTAACGATTAACGTCCCCAAATCAGACCTAGAATGGGCAGACAAAGAGCAGCAACGACTGGGAATCAAAGATAGCGGTTACATATTAATTCACGGCGGCTCTAGCCAACTTGCGGCTGCGAAAACCAGCATCCAAACCTACCCCGTCCAAAGTTGGCGACAAGTGATTCAAAATTTGCAACAGCGTCAGCCGGATCTACCAATTGCGATCCTAGTGCAAACAGCAGAGGACGAGCAGTTGGTGCGATCGCTACAGGAAACATTTCCCGATCTGAAGGTGACAAATCCCCCAGATATTGGGAAAACAGCAGCGATCGTTGCTGCTGCCAATTTATTGCTATGTACTGACAGCGCGCCCATGCATCTAGCAGTAGCAGTGCAAACCTATACGATTGCGTTGTTTGGAGCTACAGATCCCAAGAAGTTAATCCCACCGAGCGATCGCTGTATCGCCATCAAATCTCCTACAGGCAAACTCTCAGACATCGCACCGCAAACTGTTTTAGAACGAGTTTGGGGCGGCTGATTTAGGCAGGGAGCAGGG
>NZ_PYCI01000027.1:0-56314 GCF_003015105.1 Chroococcidiopsis sp. CCALA 051
ACTACCAATTCCCCACACCCTACACCCCACTCTCCCTCTCCAAGAAGGCTGCACACTCCACATGGGCGGTTTGGGGGAAAAAGTCGGCTGGTTGGACTCTGGTAAGGCGGTATTTGCCATTTTGACAGAGTAATTTTAAATCGCGGGCAAGGGTGGCGGCTTTACAACTGACGTAGACGATCCGCTGCGGCTGGGTTTGCAGCAGGGTTTCGATGACGGCGCGATCGCATCCTTGGCGGGGTGGATCGAGCAGTACAATATCTGGAGTGGTTTCGAGTTGGGGAAGCAGTTTTTCGACTTCTCCGACTTGAAATGTAGTGTTGGTAATCTGGTTGAGTCGGGCGTTGTTTTGGGCTTGTTCGACAGCGGCGGATTGAACTTCTATGCCAATTGCCTGTCGCACTTTTTGGGCTAGGGGTAAGGTTAACGTGCCAATGCCACAATATGCATCTACTAAGATTTCGTCACCTTGTAAATTCAGGTGTTGAGTAATTTCCTGCAAGAGTGCCTCAGCCACCTCCGTATACACTTGAAAGAATGTATCGGGTAGCACATGAAACTTTAAATCCGCAAAAATTTCTAGTAGATACGGGTGTCCGGCAATACATCGGGTTTCACTGCCAAAAATAACGTTGGTGCGATCGCTTTGGCGATTTAACGAGACTCCGACTAGCTGCGGATACCTATTTAACCATTCTTGCGCCTGGGTTTCAATTCCAGGTAAGTCCCAATCTTTTACTACTAGAGTTAGCAGCATTTCTCCCGTACGGCGACCGATTCGTAAGGCTAAATGGCGTACTTGTCCTCTGTGGTGTTTTTCGTCATATACCCGCCATCCCCGCTGTTGAATGTCTTGTTTGACTTCTGCTAGCAGAGGGTTGAGGCGAGGATCTTGTACGGGACATTGATTTAGGTTAATTAAATGATGGCTGCCTTTTTGGTAGTAGCCTGCTTGGATTTGTCCTGTAGCCGATTGTCCTAAAGGATATGTAGCTTTATTACGATAACCGAGATCGGTATTTCCTGTTAAAACGGCATCGACAGGAGGATTAACAAAGCCGCCGATGCGTTCTAATGTCTGGATAACTTGATGGCGCTTGGCTTCCAGTTGATGTTCGTAGGCGATATGCTGCCACTGACAGCCGCCGCATTTATCAGCTACGATGCAGCGCGGACGAATGCGATCGCCAGAAGATTCAAGGAGTTCTTGGAGTTTACCGTAGGCGTATTGCGGCTTCACACGAATCAGACGTACCAAAGCGCGATCGCCTGGGGTAGTATCGGGAATGAAAACAACCCTACTGTTGACACGCCCTACCCCATCACCACTATCATTTAAATCGGTAATGGTTACTTCTACCAAGTCGCCTTGTTGCCAGCGATCGGGAGTGCGATCGATCATGTTTTGTAAATTTTGTCCCCTTGTAACAGACATAACTGAAAAGATCCCTTTATTTGGGGGACATGAAATCGCTAAACTACAAATGATATTCTGACTCATTACCTATAATCATGAGTGTAGTAAGCCAAGTTATTCTCAAAGCCGATGATGAGCTGCGCTATCCCAGCGCTGGCGAACTCGAAAACATTAAAAACTTTTTGCAAACAGGCATACAGCGGATGCGCATCGCCGCAACCCTAGCCGAAAACGAAAAGAAAATCGTTCAGGAAGCAAGTAAAAAGTTGTGGCAAAAACGTCCTGACTTTATCGCCCCTGGTGGAAATGCCTACGGCGAACGTCAGCGGGCGTTGTGTCTGCGGGACTACGGCTGGTATCTGCGCCTAATTACCTACGGCGTGCTAGCTGGGGATAAAGAGCCAATTGAAAAGATCGGTTTGGTCGGTGTCAGAGAAATGTATAATTCTCTGGGCGTTCCCGTTCCTGGTATGGTTGAGTCAATTCGCTGTTTGAAGAATGCTTCTTTGTCTCTATTGAGTGCGGAAGAAGCAGCAGAAGCAGCACCTTATTTTGACTATATCATTCAGGCGATGTCATAGTTTTTGAGTTTGCTAAAGTAGCTCAAATTTGTTTTGGTTTAATATCAGCAAATGTCTCCCCACTCTTGGTAGTGACTGTGGCAGGTTTTATGTCAGGTTGCTAGCAAGTGGTGGGGAAACTTTTTTTATTTGTTTTGGAGTCGCGATAGGTATAATTTTAAGATTTCGATGTCTCCTGGTGGAGCGGTGACTGTATTAGGATCGTTTTTTATTCTCAAGTAGTGTTCTTGTAAAGCAGCTTTGCGAATGCTGTCGTGTTCTTCTCCTACGTGTTCTAGGGCAAAGTCTATCAGTTCCTCGTTTGTCATTTGCTGAAGTTGCGATTTAAATTCCTCAGACATATTTTCTACTTGCATAGATTTAAGCTATTAATGTCACGCAAAGACGCAAAGGCGCAAAGAAATGGATAGATTTCTCTAGTGATGAGAAGTAAAGATCGTATGGGCAATGCTCATCCTAACTATTAGTTGTAGATACTTCCTAGCTTTCAGAAGATGAGCTTAAGTGGGATAGTTTAGTCGAGAAAACTCAACCCAAATTGATTGCTGCTGCTAAACAGGCTAAACAAGAAATTGCCGAAGGATTAGCACAGCCTTTAGATTACGACAAGCTATGATTACGATCGCTTTTTCCAATAAAAATTTTGATTGAATTCAATTTAACGATCGCAATCTGTACCCTAATTTGTAGGGGCGCACAGCTGTGCGCCCCTACGAAACCGATTTAACGCATGTCGTAACCAAACAAATTTGGATCGACTTCTCCTAGTTGCAAATCTGCCAAACCGTATTCACTCCAACGCCTTTCTACCATTGCCGCTACATTAGGATCTGATTCCAAAGGTGCGCCCCATTCGTGTTCTGTTTCAGGGGGAATTTTGGTAGTTGCATCAATTCCCATCCGTCCCCCTAAACCAATTTTCTCGCTGGCAAAATCGAGGGTATCAAAGGGGGTATTTGGCAAAATAAACACGTCTCTGGTAGGGTCAACTTTAGAACTAATTGCCCATACTACCTGACGCGGATCGCGGATGTTAATGTCTTTATCCACCACAATCACGAATTTAGTATAAGTAAATTGGGGTAAGGCACTCCAAAAAGCTAGAGCTGCCCGCCGCGCTTGCCCAGGGTAAGCTTTATCAATGGAGATAATCGCGGCTTTGTAGCTTAAAGCTTCCATTGGGAGGAAGAAATCGACAATTTCAGAAACTTGTTGCCGCAGAATAGGAGTATAGATCCGATTGAGCGCGATCGCCATCATTGCTTCTTCTTTCGGCGGACGACCGCTAAATGTGGTCAAATAGATTGGATCTTGGCGGTGAGTCATGCAGTGGAAACGCACCAAGGGCGAATCTTCCAATCCACCGTAATAACCCATATGATCGCCGAAAGGACCATCGGGTAAAACTTCCCCTGGGGTAATAGTTCCTTCTAAAACAAATTCGGAGTCGGCGGGAACTTCTAAATCTACGGTTTTGCACTTCGCTAAGTTCACGCCAGAACCGCTATAAAGTCCAGCAAACAGCCATTCCGATAAATCTACAGGGATAGGAGTAGCCGCCGCCATGATAATTAAAGGATCTACACCAAGGGCGATCGCAATTTCTAATTTCTTACCTTTTTCTGCGGCTTTACGCAAATGTCTTGCCCCACCCCGTACCGATAACCAATGTACGGTCATCGTGTTACGCGATTGTAATTGCAAGCGATACACGCCGACGTTAGGCGTACCTGTCTCGCAATCTTTGGTAATGACTAAACCCAGCGTGATAATTTTGCCTGCATCTCCTGGATAGGGACGGATTAGGGGAAGTTTATTTAAATCGAGTTCGTCGCCTTGAATCACGACTTGCTGACAAGTGGGAAAAAAGTCTCTTCCTGGTTTTGCTTTGACAACATCAAATAACACCTTGCCAAACTCTACCGCTTGAGAAATCTTCTTCGGTGGTTTTGGCTGTTGCAGCATACTCAGCTTTTTCCCCAGTTCTTCTAATTCTTGGGGTGTCTGCATGTTCATCGCCCAGCAGATCCTTTCTACCGTCCCCATCAAGTTAACTGCTACGGGATGGGGCGAACCTTTGACGTTCTCGAACAATAAACCAGGACCACCTTGTTGTAACATCCGGTTAGAAATCTCGGCAATTTCTAAATCGGGATCGACTAATGCGGTAATTCGCCGCAATTGTCCTCTTTCTTCTAGAAGTTTGATGAATCCCCGCAAATTTCTCATATGGAAAGTGAGTAGTGAGTGGTGAGTGGTTGTCTGTTTGTCTGCGATCGCACCTCCCACTATTATTTATAATTATGAGAAAATATGACAAATCGAGCGAGAAATATCTGGCGATCGCCTACTGTGGCTGTATGTGTTGTTTCAATAGTAAGGTAAGTTCTTCTTTACTAATTTCACCTTGAGCTACTTGTATGACAAGATTATAGGCTGCTTCTTCACCCATGTTAAGTTCGTAGCCATTCATTCCCAAAAATGCGATCGTATTAGCAAAAGCAGTTCGCTTGTTACCGTCTAGGAACGGATGATTTTTAGCAAGGTGATACAAGTAAGCCGCAGCTTGTGTAGAAATAGTTGGATGCAATAATTGTCCAAAAAAAGTAGCTTGAGGCTGTGCTAATGCTGAATCTAGCAATCCCTCATCTCTAATCCCATCAAGTCCACCGAATCTTTCAACTTGACGTTGATGAATGGCTAGTACATCTGCTTTTGGTACAAACTCAGGAATCTGCAAGACGACGATACACTCCTGACCACTTTTCTTCAGTTTCTAAATATGCTTTGAATGCCTTGCCTTCTAAAGTCGGCTTTTGTTTCAAAGTACGAATTAATTCTAGGGCTTCCTGCAACTGAGGTTCGCTGAGGGAATCAATTTCTTGTACAATCTGCTCTTTAGTATTCATCTTGCAATTTGAGTAATTGGTAATTGGTAATTGGTAATTGGCGCTTTTCTCCCTTGTCTCCCTTGTCCTCCTTGTCTTCTCCTCAATTACGAATATTGAACGTATCTTGTCTAATTTTTCGTTCTTGGATAGTGCCGATCGCTTTGACAACTAAAGTCTCAATTCGATTATATAATTTTTGTGGTAGTAGCAGAAGCAAGTAAGCGGCTATTAGGGTTGAGAGAGTTCTATAGGGTTCCTCAAATATTAATTTCCAATAATTAGCTAAAGCTAGATGAATTAATTTAACAGCTGTTTTTCCTTTCCGAAACCGGACGGCACTGCGGGCTAAATACCTGATGTAATAAGATTTTATTACTCCCCGCCAATGCAAGTTTAATTCTGGGGCGTACAAACGAGTTTTTTCAATTTCTTGGCTGGCAGATTCTAACCGCTTCAGTAAGTTTGCCGTCATTCCTCCAGAATTGACTCTATATAGCGTCAAAGCTGCGGGAATACCTTCAATTCTCCATTGAGTTTGAATCAGAATCCTTAGTAAAAAATCAGTTTCTCCCCCCGATATCCTGAATTGTTCGTCAAAATAACAGTCTTCAAAATTGCCATGCTGCTGATGCGTAAATTTGATATCTTCTAGAACTTTGCGACGTATGACTCCTGCCGAACCATTTCCAATTGGATTACAACGAATTAGATATGATAAGTTAATTCCTTTTAGTTTTGGCATTTGATAAGTTCCTAAACACTTACCATGTTCATCGATAAAACTAGAACGACAAAAACTCATGCCTACAAAAGGAG
Source organism: Chroococcidiopsis sp. CCALA 051 (assembly GCF_003015105.1). Classification (NCBI taxonomy): domain Bacteria; kingdom Bacillati; phylum Cyanobacteriota; class Cyanophyceae; order Chroococcidiopsidales; family Chroococcidiopsidaceae; genus Chroococcidiopsis; species Chroococcidiopsis sp. CCALA 051. The sequence continues at coordinate 5,706 of NZ_PYCI01000027.1, forward strand.
ATAATTCTAAATGTGCGATTTGTTTTTCTAATTTTTCTGGCAACCACAAATCGTCTCCATCTAAAAAGGCGATATATTCTCCTTTTGCATGACGAATTCCCGTGTTTCTCGCCGCTGGTACGCCGCGATTTTCTTGACGAAGAATTCTAATTCTCGGATCGTCAAATTGCTGACAGATTTGTACACTGCGATCGGGCGAACCGTCATCAATGACTAGAATTTCAAAGTTTTTGTAAGTCTGTGCCAACACTGAATGAATTGTCGCTGCAATATATGGCTCACTCTTGTAAACCAAAACAATAACAGAAACTTTTGTCATCTTTGAGCTTTGCACCCAATTTAGGGGTAGTAAGATTTATCATACGGTAATGTTGCGTAAGAAAAACTTCCTTGCAGTAATATTTTTTACTAAAATAGCTTGCGGCTTAGCTGCGAGTCGAGCTAGAACCGTAAAAATCCGTGCAAAAATCTATAGTTCAAAAATCTATAATGGGTAAATGTAAAGCTAAATCCGAACTTGTCTGCACGTAATGATCGCTCCTAACCGCCGCTATCACATCACGACTTTTGGCTGCCAGATGAACAAGGCTGACTCCGAACGCATGGCTGGCATCCTTGAGGATATGGGCTTCGAGTGGTCAGAAGACCCAAATGAAGCAAGTTTACTCCTCTACAATACTTGCACGATTCGGGACAACGCCGAGCAAAAAGTTTATTCCTACTTAGGCAGACAGGCGAAGCGCAAGCAGGAACAAGCAGACTTGACAATAGTTGTTGCTGGTTGCGTAGCACAGCAGGAAGGCGAAACACTGCTGCGACGAGTACCGGAAATCGATCTCGTCATGGGACCCCAACACGCCAATCGTTTAGGAGAATTATTAGAACAGGTATTCGACGGCAATCAAGTTGTAGCAACAGAACCGATTCAAATTGTCGAAGATATTACGAAACCGCGCCGCGATAGTACCGTAACAGCTTGGGTTAACGTTATCTACGGTTGCAACGAACGCTGTACTTACTGCGTGGTTCCCAACGTGCGTGGTGTAGAACAGTCTCGCACGCCGGAGGCGATTAAAGCCGAGATGGTAGAGTTGGGCAAACAGGGATATAAAGAAATTACCTTACTCGGTCAAAATATCGATGCTTATGGGCGCGACTTACCAGGAACAACCCCAGAAGGCAGACACTTACACACGCTGACAGATTTACTCTACTACGTCCACGACGTACCAGGAGTCGATCGCCTCCGTTTTGCTACCAGTCACCCGCGTTATTTCACCGAACGATTAATTCGTGCTTGTGCGGAGTTACCCAAGGTATGCGAGCATTTTCACATTCCCTTCCAATCGGGCGATAACGAAGTCCTCAAACGGATGTCACGGGGTTACACCCACGAAAAATATCGGCGGATTATCGATAAAATTCGGCAACTGATGCCCGATGCTTCAATTAGCGCTGATGCGATTGTCGGCTTTCCTGGGGAAACTGAAGCGCAGTTTGAAAATACACTCAAATTAGTGGCAGATATTGGTTTCGACCATTTGAATACAGCCGCTTATTCCCCACGTCCCGGGACTCCCGCTGCTTTATGGGATGCACAATTAAGTGAAGAAGTCAAGAGCGATCGCCTGCAAAGATTAAATCATTTAGTTGCCACCACAGCCCAAGCGCGATCGCAACGTTATTTAGGTAGAGTTGAGGAAGTTTTAGTAGAAGACCAAAACCCCAAAAATCCTCAACAAGTGATGGGAAGAACCAGAGGAAATCGTTTGACGTTTTTTGATGGCGATATTATCCAGCTTAAGGGGCAATTAGTTACAGTCAAAATTACCGAAGTACGGGCTTTCAGTTTGACAGGAGAACCGATAGAGGCGCGTCAATTGGTAGTTAGTTGACAGTTGACAGTTATCAGTGTAAAAAGCTGACTGTAACCGAAGGTGCGATCGATTGAGGATTGCTGTAGCTGAGTAGAGGTTTAAAAATGCCTTCTATTGCCAAACACAACGAGGTTATTACAGTCATCATTATTTTTGCTGTAGAACCAGAACAACAGCAGGAACTAATAAATACAATTGTGGAATTCGTGGAGGCAGATGTAAAGCACCAACCTGGTTTTGTTTCATCGAGTCTCCACAAAAGTTTAGACGGTATCAGAGTCCTAAACTACGCTCAGTGGAAAACTCTAGAAGATTACAAAGCTTTCCTCAATAACTCTGAAATACAAGCGCGGGGAGCAGCTAAATTAGCCAATTTTCATTTACTAGATTCCCGTGTATACGAGGTAACGATTTCTTTACCGGAATCGGCAGACCTCACAATTTCTCCAGGGCGCTTAATTCACCTGGGAGAATTTAGAATGAAGCCAGAAAATCAGTCTCGCTTGATAGAGCTAGAGCGAGAAAACGTCACAATTGCGTTAGAACACCCCGATCTATTATCTGCAAATTTTCACCGTTCGCTTGACGGAACGCGCACGATGAATTATGGATTTTGGCAAACTCTCGATAATTTTGAACTACTAGTCAAAGAACCAAAGTTTGCCCCCGTGCGGGAATATTGGCAAGGTTTATCAGAAAACGAATTTCACCTGTACGAAGTCGTTTTCACCGAAACCAAGGAACAAAAGTCAAAAGTTAAAAGTTAAAAGTCAAAATCTCATAGAGCGATTGCTGATAACTGATAACTTTCTACAGACGTTAAATGTAACGTCTCTACACTAACAACTGACAACTGATAACTGAATTATGCAAGTTCGTACCTCTTACACTAGACTTTTAGTTACCGATCTGAAAGCTTGTTTTGCTTTTTATCGGGATATTTTGGAATTTAAGGTAATAGTAGATGCTACTCAGGAAGGGTACGCTGAATTTGCCGCTGGAGATATGAAATTAGCAATATCGCAGCGGCGAGAAATGGCAGAAATAATTGGTAGCGAGCGCCTCCCACTTCACGCAGAATGTCAAGATCGTGCCGTGTTAGTTTTTGTGGTTGCCGATGTAGAAACAGTTTGTCACGAATTAAAACAAAAGGGAATTAAATTTACTAGAGAGCCAATGGCTAATCCTAGTTACGATCTCAAAACTGCTTATATACGCGATCCTGATGGAAACTTAATTGGAATTTATCAATATATGATTTAATTCCCTTGCGATCGATAGGGAAGCGATTGAGTTGACAATCTAGCTCTCCTTGTTTTACCTTGGATTATGCATGTGGAACTACAGAGCGAGCAGCTAGCAGTTGAAAAATAAAATGGAAATGAAAGAAGTGGCGCATTAAGAAATCAGTGTCATTTTCTTGTTTTTAACTAGCTGTATCGAACGAATTGAGTGAATTTAGACTTTTCAAACCAAAACGTACAACTGAACAATTCGATCGCGCAATAGAGTAAACCAATTCAGCAATTGGAGAGTTTTATGACATCTGTGCAAAATTCTCGCGTGTGGTTGATTACAGGTAGTTCTAGTGGGTTCGGGAGAGCGATCGCCCAAGCAGTATTAGATCGGGGCGAGAAAGTCGTGGTAACGGCACGAAATCCCCAACATGTTGAAGATATTCAAACAAAATATCCCGATCGCGCTCTAGCAGTGCAGCTAGACGTGACTCAGCCAGAACAAGTCAAGGCAGCAGTAGAAAAGGCGATCGCTAAATTCGGAGGCATTGACGTACTGGTAAATAATGCTGGCTACGGTACGATGGGGGCGTTGGAAGAACTCAGCGATGAAGCAACTCGCCGCCAGTTTGAAACGAATGTTTTTGGGGCGCTGAACATGATGCGAGCAGTGCTACCCTCGATGCGACAGCACCGCAGCGGCTACATTCTCAACCTTTCTTCGGTGGGTGGTTTCGTGTCTTTTCCTGGCGCTGGGATCTATTGCGCGACTAAGTTTGCTCTAGAAGCCTTGTCTGAAGCACTTGTCAAGGAAGTAGAGGCGTTAGGGATTAAAATTATCATTGTCGAACCAGGGGCGTTCAGGACGGATTTTAACGGGCGATCGCTCGTTTTAGCCGATACTCAAATTGCCGACTACGAACCTATAGTTGGTGGTTTCCGCCAGTGGCTGCAAGATATGGATGGCAAGCAACCAGGCGATCCCGTCAAAGCAGCAGAGGCAATGATTCAAGCCGTAAATAGCGACAACCCACCTTTACGACTCGCTTTAGGTGCAGATGCCGTGGATGCAATTGAAACAAAACTAGAATCAGTCAAGGCAGAGATGGAGGCTTGGAAAGACGTAGCCGTGAATACGGCTTATGAAGGGGCAGCTGTCGGCGCGATTGGAGGTTAACTGTTCTATATCCACTCCATACTCCATACAACTTATGAAAGCAATTCGGATGCACGCTTATGGTGGCGTAGATGTCTTGAAGTACGAAGACGCACCGCTACCTCAACCCGCAGCAGATGAAGTTTTAATTCGGATCTATGCAGCAGGAATAAATCCTGTAGATTGGAAGATTCGCGAGGGATATGTGGGCAAAACCTTCAATTTACCCCATATTCTCGGTGCTGATGTTGCGGGAGTTGTGGAGTCTGTTGGTGATGCAGTACGGCGACTGAAGCCAGGAGATGAAGTGTACGGCTACGCTAGCTTGCGGCGGGAAGGTACGTATGCTGAATACATTGCTGCTAGAGAATCGGAAGTCACGCTAAAACCCAAAAGTATCGACTTTATTCAAGCAGCAGCTTTACCAGTGGCAGCGCTGACATCCTGGCAGGCAATGTTTGATACGGCGCACTTAGAGGCAGGACAAAAAATTCTGATTCATGCCGCATCTGGTGGAGTCGGCTCGATCGCCGTGCAATTAGCAAAAGCCAAGGGTGCGCGTGTTATCGGTACGACTTCTACTCGTAATACTGAATTTATCCGCAAATTGGGAGTAGACGAAGTCATAGATTATCAGGCAACACCATTTGAAGATGTCGTGCGCGATCTCGATGTGGTTCTAGATACAATTGGTGGTGAAACGCGATCGCGATCGCTCAAAGTTCTCAAACCAGATGGGATACTCGTTTCAATTGTCGGTTCACCACCAGAAAGTACAGGCGTGCGGGTTGCGATTACCCACGTACAACCAAATGCGGCGCAATTAGATGAAATTACTACTTTCATCGACTCAGGGCAAGTTAAACCGTATGTCGAAACCGTACTACCCTTGAGCGAAACCGCACAAGCACACCAGTTAAGCCAAAGCGGACGGACGCGCGGTAAAATCGTGCTGCGGGTTGACTAAAGGAAGAAAGCGCTAAATTTTTCTCCGATCGCCAAGGCAAACGCTATCTAGTACCTATACTTGAATGAGTTGGTGTATTCGATCGAGCCAACTTACAATCGGGCATGGAAAATCCTCGCCAACTAGCTTTTATCGCTCTCAAGGCAGTACATCGCGATGCTTATGCAGACGTAGCCTTAGATCGGGTACTCAGTCAATCGAATTTAAATCCTAACGATCGCCGTTTGGTAACAGAATTAGTTTACGGTAGCGTCAGAAGAATGCGATCGCTCGATGCTCTGATCGATCGCTTAGCCAAAAAAAAATCTCATCAACAACCCCCCGACTTACGCACAATTCTCCACCTCGGCTTATACCAGCTGTGCTATCTGACTCAAATTCCCTCTTCTGCCGCTGTCAATACGACAGTGGAATTGGCGAAAACTAATGGTTTTGCCGGATTGAAGGGGTTTGTCAATGGGATTTTGCGTCAGTTTTTACGGGAGTCGGGAGTCGGGGACAAAATTCAAAATTCAAAATTCAAAATTCAAAATGGGGACAAGGGGGACAAGGAAGACTTGGGGGACAAGGGGGAAAAACAACCAACTACCAACTACCCATTACCCATTACCCATTACCCATTACCAGAAGATCCAGTTGAAAGACTAGGAATTCTACACAGTTACCCTAATTGGATCATTGAATTGTGGTTGGAACAGTTAGGTTTGGTAGAAACAGAACAACTATGTGAATGGTTTAATCAACCGCCAGCGATCGATCTACGAGTTAATACTTTACAAACTTCTATCGAAGAAGTAGAAACGCAGTTGCAAGCAGCAGGGGTATCTGTAACTCGGCTTCCCCATCTACCCCAAGCTTTGAGGTTGACTGGAAGTATTGGTGCAATTCAGAATTTACCTGGATATAGTGCGGGATGGTGGACTGTCCAAGATAGTAGCGCTCAACTTGTAAGTCACGTACTCGATCCGCAAGCAGGGGAAGTTGTCATTGATGCTTGTGCTGCACCTGGAGGTAAGACAACTCACATAGCCGAATTAATGCAAGATCGTGGAACAATTTGGGCTTGCGATCGCACCACATCTCGTTTGAATAAGCTTAAAACAAATGCCGAACGCTTACAATTGCGATCGATCAAAATTTGTCCCGGCGATAGCCGTTCTCTGACTCAATTTACGAATATAGCCGATCGCGTGTTGCTCGATGCTCCCTGTTCTGGATTGGGAACTTTGCACCGCCACGCCGATGCTCGTTGGCGACAAACACCCGCATCAGTACAAGAACTTGCTAACCTACAAAAAGAACTACTCGATCGCACGGCTACCTGGGTGAAACCTGGTGGTATTCTTGTCTACGCCACTTGCACTCTTCATCCTTTAGAAAATGAAAGAGTAGTGGAATGGTTTTTATCAAGCCATTCCCAATGGCAAATCGATCCTCTTCCACCCAATTCTCCTGCAACTCCATTTTCCACTACCGCAGGTTGGCTAAAAGTATTTCCCCATCAGCATCAAATGGATGGCTTTTTTATGGTTCGATTGAAGAGAAGGGAGCAGTGACTAGTGGCTGGTGGCTAGTGACTGGAAAAGAGAAACAAGACTAACCAACTACTAATTACCAAAAATGACTAATAATTCTAATACCAAAAATTTAATGAAAATCTTGATCGGTGCTGCTTGGTTGGACGGCAAAATTCAACCAGAGGAAAGAAAATATCTTCAGCAAGTCGCTCAAGCAAAAAATTTGGCTGACGATCCAGAGATTCGACCTTTACTCAACGAACTCCGAACAGTACAGCCTACAGAATGTTATGAATGGATTCAAGCATATTTAGGCGATCGCCCTAGTGAAACAGCTTACCAAAGTTTGATTGAAGCTATTAGCGGCTTAATTTATAGTGATGGCGACGTTGCCGTAGAAGAAGCTCAATTGCTTAACAAAATAGAGTCTTCTCATTCAGAAGAAACAGAGCATCATTCCATGCACAATTCCGCAATTCACGCAATCCAAAATCTCTACCGTCGTTGGGTAGAGACTCAAAATTAGTCATTAGTCATTTGTTATGAGTGGCTAGTGGCTAGCGATCGGTGGTTAGTAGCTGAATTCTCGATCTAGTCACTCCTCACCAGTCACTAATCGCTGATAACTAATAACTCTGTACAGACATTACATATAACGTCTCTACACTGACTTTTGACCTTTGACTTTTGACCTTTGACTTTTACTTTGGTTCGCCAACTCCAGGAGTTTCTTCTTTTTTCACTTCTGGGACTACGCTGGGACGCTCTTTATCTTCCCAACCTACAGGACGCTTGGAATTGTACCAAGCAACTGAACCAATTGTCGCAGCAGCAATAAAACCAACTACATATACTAGAGTTGCAGAGATTGGAAAGTGGGGCTGATTTACTGCCGCATCTGCTGCTGCTTGCATTAATATCTGCATAGTCATAATTTCCTCAAATTGCTAATACTACTGTTTAGACCCTATACAAACAGAGTACCATTTCCATCCTCCCCAGGAAAGAAGCAGCAAACAGCGATCGGTGACCAGCGACTAGTGACCAGTTATCAACCACCAATTACCCATTACCTAACTAACCCAACAAACAAGCTACCGGAAACAAAATATATTCTAAGAAGAAGAGTTTCCAAATGAATTGATAGCAACTGGCGATCGCGCTTTTATCTTGTAAGTTTACTTGACGGCTGCGCCACCATAGCAAAGCTAAGAGTAATAAGTGGGTACTGATGAGAAAAGTTGAGTTAACTGAGGGAAGTCCTAGAATTCCGGCAATTATTATACCTATATAACATGTAGTTATTACCCAAAGTGCTAGGTTAAAAACTTTTTCTTTCCCTAAAGCGATGGTGAAAGTTGTAATGTGATACTGGCGATCGCCTTCCAAATCGGGAATGTCTTTAAAAATTGCGATCGCAAAGGTAAATACCACAATAAATAAAGTTAGCGTCCAAACCGAGCTAGGAATTCCTAAAATTCCTTGCCATAACCAGTTGAAATGTAGAAATAACCCTAAATTAACTATTGCTCCCCTAACAGAAAAAATGCATAAAGCCGCCCAAAAAGGAAATCTTTTTAAACGGATTGGTGGTAAAGAATAAGCTGTTCCAATTGCTAAACTTATTGCTATCATGCCAAATAAATACCATCCAGCAGCCCCAGCTAATACCAGCGCCAAAATTCCCGTTAGGGCTATCAAAATTTGACCTGTACGCTGTGAAAACTCACCAGATGCTATTGGTAAATGGGGTTTATTAATTTTGTCAATTTCAACATCTTCTAGTTGATTTAAGCCAACAATATAAATATTGCCGCACAGACAAGCAATCCACGCCAATAACAGTGGCTGTAGGGGCGGGTTTAGCCAATGAACCATGCGTTCGATGAGAGAACTATCGGCAAAACCCGCCCCTACATCAGTCGGGAGTTGGGAAAGAGCGATCTGCGCATCAAAGGCAATTAAATACATTCCTAAGACGCTCAAACTCGTACCGATAATGGTGTGGGGACGCGAGAACTTCCAAAAAGCGTAAAGCCACTCAGCCAAATTTAATCGCCTTACTGTCGGCGTTCTCTGCGTCTTGACGGTACGTTTCATTACTTAATCCCACACAACAAGCCAAATCGAATTAAACCACGCTGGTAGCCCCGCTGCATCAGCCCCAGAGACAGTGCTGCTTGAATTGTTTCCCACCCAGATAAAATTAAACCTAATATTGCCGTGGGATTAAGAGCGGAATCGATGACTACATCCCAAAACGGCGCTACGGCAGTTGACCAATCTGCGGTACGGATGCTGTTTAAATTAAGATTGCGGGCGATCGCTTCATATTCCGGTAAGGCGATCGTGTAAGGTAAGTGATACACCTGGTAAATCTCGTTCAGATGCTTTTGCTCGTCTGCCGTCAGAATACCTCCTGACTTAGCATCCGTAGGGCGATGACACCAAGTCACCATGACTAGCTTTCCCCCAGGTTGCAGCACGCGGTAGCACTCTTGCATGAACTTAACTTTATCGGGCATATGTTCGCCGCTTTCTAATGCCCAAACAAAGTCAAAGCTGTTATCCGCAAAAGGCATATTCTGAGCATTTGCAACTAAAAATTCGGCTTTTTGACTCAAACCCATCGCTTGAGCGCGTTGAGTCGCTCGATTCGCTTGAAACGAGCTGAGAGTAATTCCCGTGGCTTGAGCATCAAACTTTTGGGCTAAATAAAGCGAACTACCACCTATACCACAACCGACATCGAGGATATGCTGTGCTTGCTCTATATCTGCCCATTGCAGCAGTTCTTCAATCAGATCGATTTGTGCCTGTCGCCGCTCTTTTCTCTGTTTTCCATCTGTGCCATAGTAGCCATGATGCATGTGTTCCCCCCACACCTGTTCCCACAAACTAGAGGAGGAATCGTAAAATTGCCCAATCCGCTCGTAAAGTGTCGCACTCATCACAACTCAGTATTAACGTAACCCGCAATTAGCCTACCATAAAGAATTCGGAATTCGGAATTCGGAATTCGGAATTAATTCCTCTTGCTAACTACCAACTAACAATTACCCATTACCAATTACCAAAAATAATGACTGTTCCTCGAACTATTTCTTTAGGATTTTTAGCGGTGATCGCTGTTGGAACGCTGCTGCTGATGATACCTTTTTCTTCTAGTAGCGGTGATTGGACTAACCCAATTGTGGCGCTGTTTACGTCTACTTCTGCTGTTTGCGTCACTGGGCTATCTGTAGTAGATGTGGGAACTTATTTCTCATTTTTTGGACAGGTGATTTTGGTTGCTTTAGTGCAAATTGGTGGTTTGGGTTACATGACAGCTACCACTTTTTTATTAGTTTTGATTGGAGTGAAATTTGGGTTGCGCGATAAAGTGGCAATCCAACAAGCACTCGACCGAACAGGCTTATCTAATAGTGCCGATTTAATCCGTTCGATTATTGGCGTAACCCTGATTTTTGAAATTACAGGAATCTTTCTACTTTTACCAGTTTTCACACCTCAATATGGACTCGATCGCGCCCTTTGGTTAGCTATTTTTCATAGCGTAAACTCTTGGAACAATGCTGGTTTCAGTTTATTTAAAGATAGTTTTATCGGTTTTCAATCGTCAATTTTATTAAATTTAGTCGTCACAGGATTAATTATCTTTGGCGGTATTGGATACGGAGTTCTTTTTCAAATTTATATCTATTTGCGCGATCGCCTCCAACGCAAGTCAGAAAGAGTCGTGTTTTCGCTAGATTTAAAAGTAGCAATTAGCACGAGTTTGATTTTATTGATTGCAGGTACGGTTGCTTTCTTTTTAATTGAGTCGAGAAATCCCAATACTTTCGGTAATCTCAGTTGGCAAAATAAAATATTAGCTGCTTGGTTTCAGTCTGTGACTCCCAGAACGGCTGGATTTAACACAATTGATATTGGCAAAATGACTAATGCTGGCTTATTTCTTACTATTGCTTTTATGTTTATTGGTGCAAGTCCAGGTGGTACGGGTGGAGGTATAAAAACGACAACTTTGCGCGTGTTAACTAGTTGTACCAAGGCAATTCTACAAGGGAAAGAGGATGTGCTACTCTACGAGCGTCAAATTCCACTTAACCTGATTTTAAAAGCTGTTGGCGTACTAGTTGGTTCGATCGCCACGGTAATACTAGCAACAATTTTGATATCCTTGACTGACCCGAACATAGATTTTATTCAAATCTTGTTTGAAGTCGTATCTGCTTTTGCTACTGTAGGACTTTCGACAGGAATCACCGCCAATGTCTCTGCTGCGGCTAAGTTAGTCTTAATCGCCACCATGTTTATCGGACGGGTAGGTATTTTGTTACTCATAGGAGCCGTACTAGGAGATCCTCGCCCTACTGCTATCCACTATCCCGAAGAAAATTTACTTGTAGGTTAAATCGCTACGAACGAGATATACCAAGAGATTTAAGCAAATATGCTGTTTTCGAGTGGTAAAGGTATATATTTGAGTTGGAACGATTTAGTAACTTTACTTCACATAAGAAGTAAGGTTGATTGAAGCAAAGGTATAAGCGTGTGAATCTGTCGTCTTTAGGTTTTTTTCGCAGTCTCCGCAAAGATAACCACCAGTTTGCGGTCATTGGCTTAGGACGGTTTGGGCGTGCTGTCTGCTCTACTCTACATCGGTTGGGTTATGAGGTATTAGCAACGGACATTGATGAGAAAAACGTCAATCAGGTCATGAGCGAACATATTGCAGCTCACGCCGTACAACTTGATTCTACTGACTCTGTAGCGTTAAAAGAAGCGGGAATTTACGAGTTTGATACGGTCATTGTTGCGATTGGTAACTATATACAAGAAAGTATTATTACGACGCTGAACTTGAAAGAAGGTGGCGTACCGCATATTGTGGCAAAAGCATCTTCAGGGGTTCATTGCAAATTGTTACATCGCGTTGGCGCGGATCACGTTGTCTTTCCTGAGTATGAAGCAGGATGCGAGTTAGCGCGATCGCTCACCAAACCAGCTATTCTCGATCGCTTCGACCTTGACCCAGATAATAGCATTGTTGAAGTCATCGTACCTGACGAATTTCATGGCAAAACAATCGGCGATCTACAAATTCGCAACCGCTATGGTTTAAACTTGCTAGCGGTGAGTCAAGATGGCAAATTTGAAATCAACCCCGATCCTAGAAAACGCTTAGAGAAGGGTTCTGCTATGGTTGTAATTGGTTGTAATAGGGATATTAATCGCTTGCCAATTTAACTTGGCTTGCATCTATAGATGTCATAATTTTTTTCATGCGATCGCCATTTCTGTGTCACTTTTTTGTCACATTCACTCATTAGCATGTTTGTAAGTAGACTCTATGTCTGCTCCTCACACCACACTTCAAGGTAACCCTTCCGCACCACGACGGGAGGGTTTTTTTTGGTTTTTATTTGTAGAGACGCGCGATCGCTTTTTAGCGAGGATAACGCTGCATTAACTCCCGCACTTGTTCGGCATGATAGGAACTACGGGTGAGGGGTGAAGAAACCACTTGCAGGAAACCCAAAGATTCACCATACTTCCGCCAAGCATCAAATTGTTCTGGCGCAATAAAACTATCTATTTTTAAATGCTTTTGGCTAGGTTGAAGATATTGTCCTAGCGTGAGGATATCGCAATTGACAGCCCGTAGATCTTGCATCACCTGGCGAATTTCAGCATCGGTTTCTCCCAGTCCTACCATCAGACCAGATTTGGTGTAGACAGAAGCAGCTAAAGTACGCGATCGCCTTAACAATTCTAAGGAGCGATCGTAGTCTCCTTGGGGACGTACTCGCCGATACAGGCGGGGAACGGTTTCTGTATTGTGATTTAAGACTTCTGGTTGCGCCTGTAAAATTATTGCCAAAGCATCCCAATTCGCACATAAATCGGGAATCAAAACCTCAATCGTAGTTTGAGGCGATACCTCACGAATCGCTTGAATACAGCCGACGAACTGAGATGCACCCCCATCCGATAAATCGTCTCTATTTACGGAAGTGATCACGACATGATTGAGCCGCAGCCGCCGAACTGCTTCAGCTAGGCGTTGTGGTTCTGTGGGGTCTAGGGGTTTAGGTTTTTTCTCAAAATCAATATCGCAGTAAGGACAGGCACGGGTACAAGCTGGTCCCATAATCAAAAATGTTGCCGTACCTGCATTAAAACACTCACCAATATTAGGACATGAGGCTTCTTCGCAGACAGTATTGAGGGCTAAATCCCGCAAAATGTCTTTAACTTTACCGACGCGCTGCCACTGCGGCGCTTTTACCCGTAACCACTCTGGCTTAACAGTCACAATTAACTTCAACTAAGGTTCCTAGTCTAGATTTTATCAAGTTAGGGAGTGGTAGTTGGTAGTTGGTAGTTGATAATTGATAATTGGTAGTTGGTCACTGACTTGCTAAACGTCTCTACTTTTTCGCTTGCGCCAGCGGGAAGTTGGTTCTAAGCAACTGGTTTGTTGCTCTTGAACTCGTCGTTGACAAATTATCTCTGCTGGATCGCACAACTGAGGATCGCGATAGGGGATTGCCGCACGAGTCTGTAAATGCTCTCGTTCTTCCTGAGACAGCGGGGGTAAGCCAGAATCATGCCAACTAGCTACAGTACCAGGCGATCGCCTACCTACGGGTGATGTGGAACCAATTTTCAATCCTGCTGTTTGTAAAGCCGCTCGCACGGATGCAGCACAGGAATAAGTTGCCAAAATACCACTCTTATGCATACATCGAGCCACGTACCCTAAAAATTCCACCGTCCACAATTGAGGACAGGTAGGCGGAGAAAACGGGTCGAGAAAAATCGCATCTGCCTGAAAACCAGATGCTTGTAATGTTTGAATACTTTGCCTAGCATCGCCAAGTAGTAATTTTGCTTGCAGGCGATCTGTCGTAACTTGATGAGTTGTGGCTAATTGGGTTAATTGGGGTAAGAGCGGCGACCAGCTATCGAGGAGATTGTGGGCGATCGCCGCTTGGGGTACTGTTGGATCTAACTCCAATCCTGCAACTTCTATTTCACAATTAGGATTCTCTTCCCAGATAGCTGCTAAAGCAGCAGCGGTATTGTAACCCAGTCCGTAACATACATCTAATAATCGTAAAGATTTTTGTTGTCGCGCCTTTTGCCGTAGTTGTGTCGGTTCCACAAACTTAAACTCAGCTTCTTGACGCGCCCCAAACTGACTGTGATACGCTTCGCCAAATTCGGCTGAGAAAAACGTGTAAGAACCATCGGCTGTGATTTGGGGGGAGTAGGAGGAGTGGCTGGTGGCTAGTGGCTGGTGGCTAGAATTGCTCACTTGTCCTCCTTGTCTTCCTTGTCTCCCTTGTCCCCCATACCCTAAATATCCAACTCTACCAAGTTGAGGCGAGAACCATAAGTTTCGATGAATTCGCGTCGAGGGGCAACGCGATCGCCCATTAATACGGTAAAGATCCGGTCGGCTTCGGCTGCGTCTTCGATCTCTACTCGTTTGAGGGTGCGGGTTTCATTATTCATGGTAGTGTCCCACAATTGGTCTGGCATCATTTCACCCAAACCTTTGAACCGCTGGATCGTGTAGTTGGCATTAGCAGGGAATTCAGCGATTTTTTGTTGCAGTTCGCGATCGCTATAACAATAGTAGTGATTGCGTCCGCGTTCTAGTTTATATAGTGGCGGACAAGCAATGTAGATAAACCCTTGCTCGATCAGTTGTCGCTGATAGCGATAGAAGAATGTTAGCAACAAAGTTCTGATGTGCGCTCCATCCACGTCAGCATCTGTCATAATTACGATCTTGTGATAGCGCAATTGGGATGAATCGAATTCTTCTCCCTTTACGCCCAAGCCTAAAGCAGTAATCAACGCCTGGATCTCGGTATTTTTGTAGATTTTGGCATCGTCGGTTTTCTCGATATTGAGAATTTTACCGCGTAAAGGCAAGATGGCTTGGTTGCGGCGATCGCGCCCTTGTTTGGCACTCCCACCCGCTGAATCTCCCTCCACAATGAAGATTTCCGATTCACCAGGATCTCTAGAACTACAATCTGCTAATTTTCCTGGTAGAGGTGAAGATTCTAGCACCGATTTGCGGCGCACCAATTCCCGTGCATGGCGGGCGGCTTCAGCAGCTTTAAACGCTTGAATTGCTTTATCTAAAATCGAATCAGCAACGCTAGGACGAAATTCTAGATATTCCGTCAGCACTTCTCCTACTAACGAGTCAACGATCCCTCGTACTTCTGTATTGCCAAGTTTAGTTTTGGTTTGCCCTTCAAATTCTGGATCTGGCACTTTGACAGAAATTACCGCTGTCAATCCTTCGCGGACGTGTTCGCCAGTGAGATTGGGTTCGTTGTCTTTGATTTTATTTCGCTTGCGGGCGATCGCGTTGAGCGTCCGCGTCAAAACTGTCTTCAACCCTTCTAAATGCGTCCCGCCATCCACCGTGCGGATGTTGTTGGCAAAGCCTAACAAGTTATCGGTATAAGCATCCGTACACCACTGCAAAGCGACTTCAACTTGGACGTTGCTGCGTTCCCCTTGTACGAAGATAATTTCTTCGTGTAAAGCTTGCTTGTCGTTGTTAATGTAGCTGACGTACTCGCGAATACCACCTTTGTATTCGTAAGTCTCAACTTTCGGTTCTTGGCTTTTGAGTAGTTCTAAACGGTGGTCGGTAAAAGTTATTCTTACCCCTGCGTTTAGATACGCTAACTCTCGCAAGCGACCAGCCAGCGTGATATAGTCAAATTCCGTGCCAACTGTAAAAATTTCTGCGTCGGGTTTGAACCTAACTCCAGTTCCAGTCTTTGCTTCTTTAAAAGACTTGGTTTGCAGTTCTCCCATCGGTACGCCCCGTTCGTAGCGTTGAGTATGTACCTTTTTATCCCGCCAAACCGTAACTTCTACCCATTCCGATAGCGCGTTAACGACAGAAATCCCAACTCCGTGCAAACCACCAGAAACTTTGTAACCACCACCGCCAAATTTACCTCCAGCGTGTAATACTGTCATCACGGTTTCTAATGCCGATTTCCCCGTTTGCGGATGGGTGTCGGTAGGAATGCCACGACCGTCATCGACCACTTGTACCGAACCGTCAGCATTTAAGTCGATTTCTATGTGAGTGCAGTATCCTGCTAGAGCCTCATCAATGGAGTTGTCTACCACCTCGTATACTAAATGGTGGAGTCCCCTCGGTCCCGTCGTCCCAATGTACATCCCTGGTCGTTTGCGGACGGGTTCCAGACCTTCCAAAACTTGAATTTGCTCGGCGCTGTAGCTGCTCGTCATGCAAGGGAGTCTCCGATAATGAGGTTAAATTAACCAATGATATCTAAAATAAGAGATCGTACCAAAATTCTAACACAATAGGCTTAAAGACGGCTCTAGGGCATTCTAAAGAGCAATTTATCTAGGGGATGTACCAAACTGATATTTCGCATAGATTTGGCTTGATTACAATCTGTGGAGCAACCGCCACGGGTAAATCAGGGTTGGCAATAACTATCGCTCAAAGACTTAATTCTGTCATTATCAGTGCCGATTCGCGTCAAGTTTATCGCGAATTTAATCTTGGCACGGCTAAACCTACTCCTAGCCAGCAACAACTCATACCTCACTATTTAATTGACATTTGCGATCCCACTGAAACTTTCACCGTGGCGGAGTATCAGGAACAAGCACGCGAGTTGATTGAGAATTCGGAAGTAGGGGCGCACAGCTGTGCGCCCCTACTTCCCCTATTAGTCGGGGGGACTGGGTTGTACATCCGTTCTATCGTGCGGGGAATGAAGATTCCTAGAGTAGCACCACAGCCAGAATTGCGATCGCAACTTCTATCTTTGGGTCAAAAGCAGCTTTACGCCATGTTACAACAAGTCGATCCGGTAGCTGCAACTAAAATTCATCCTAACGATCCCACTCGAACTGTCAGAGCTTTGGAGGTATTTTACGTTACTGGTCGTCCAATCTCGGCACAACAGGGAGAAGATCCCCCCTGTTATCCAATTTTACAAATTGGTTTGGACTGTGAATCGAATGCCTTGACTCAGCGAATTTCTCAGCGTACAGAACAAATGGTAGCTGATGGGTTGGTGGCTGAAGTTGAGTATTTGTGTCAAAAATACCGCATGGATTTACCTTTACTCAATACGCTAGGATATCAAGAGTTCAAGCAATATTTAGCTGGAGATATCTCCCTAGAGGAAGCAAAAGAATTAACTGTATTGCATACGCGACAATTTGCTAAACGACAGCGAACTTGGTTTCGAGCATATCCTCAAATTGAATGGTTTAATGCTGACAGTCCCGATTTAGTAGAACGAGTGTGGCAGCGAATTCAGGATTTTATGGCTCAACTAAATCTGAAAGAAAACACGCGATTCTAAAATGTGAAAACACGCCGCTTTGCTTTTTTTGTCTTAGCAATTACCAGCGTTATCCTTGGAGGATGGATTTTTTCTCCTGCTACTATTATACCTCCTGCTAATCTCATTAATCCAGTTAGTATTTATCTCGTTGATTATGGCTTTCACGGAAGATTAATTCTACCTATTAATCGCGATAAATGTCTGGAATATGCCTATGGTGACTGGAGATATTTTGCTTTAAATCAACAAGATTGGTTGACCGGAGCAGCAGCATTATTTTTACCAACTCAAGGAGCTTTAGGACGCAAGTTAAAAAACTGCGATCGCTTCGATTTATTAGCTACTCAAAAAGATAGTTCTTTGCTGAGCATTACTGTAGAAAAAGCAAAAGTCGATCGCTTGTTAAAGGTTTTAAATTCATATTTCGATCGCCTCGCTACTCTGCAAATCAAAAATTCTTACACGGGAATGACCCTAGTTCCCTACGATCGCACTTATACCGTAATACACAATAGCAATCATGAACTAGTTCGCTGGCTGCAAGATTTAGGCTGTCGCGTTGAAGGTTTTGTCTTATGGGCAAACTTTCAAATCAGTGACCAGTGACCAGTGACCAGTGACCAGTTACCAGTGACTGTTGAGCAACAACTAACAACCAACAACAAATGACTAATGACAAATGACCAATGACTAATGACCAATGACTGATTTACATTTATTACAAGATTTTAATCAAACTACCTATTTCTGTTGCAGTTTGTAACTGATTTTGTATACCGAAACACTATTCCTTTAGACTGATGGGAATTGAAAGTTTTGGATATACATATATGCAGATACAAAATTTAAACTTTTCAGACGCGATCGCTTTTATATCTGCCATTGCCTGTATTGCTGGTCTGCTATTGCTTTCAGGAGCTAATTCAGCAGAGGTAAACGAGCTAGAAGAAGCAGAGCAAAATCTATTGCAGATGAGCTTTACTTACTGGTTGCTTTACTGCATCTGTTTGGGATTACAAAAAATTACCTTACCAGATTGGGAAGTTTTGTTAATGAGTTTAAAGCTTACTGCGGCTTTATCTTATTTTCTCACCTTTGCCTGTATTCTCTGTCTACCCCTACATCGATTTGCCGTGCGACAAGTAGAAGAGTAAATCAGTTGACAGTTAACTGTTAACTGTTAACTGTCAACCCACTACCCACTACCCATTACCAACTACCACTCACGATTTCAAAACATTCGTCACTGCTGTTACTAATTCATCCTGGCTGAGAGTTGTCAGGATGAATACTTCTTGTACAGTCTTGCCTTGGCGTGCTATGAGTTTAAATCCACCACGAATCGGCACGGAAATACGAAGTTGCATTTTGGGAGAGTGACCTTTTACCCGTCCAATGACTCCAGGGGTAATTGTTTGAATTCCATCAATGCGAGTCAGGCGTTCTAACACTGGAATTAAGCCTGAGATGTGGGTTGAGTGATTCCAGACCAGCCTGCCGTTGGCATTACTCATAATTAGGTTAATAAGTTTTAATATTTCATTTTAATATTTAATCATTAATTGTCCTAAGCTGCTTCCAGAGGAGCCATAGTTAAGCCAGCACGCCGAAGTTGCTGATGATAAAGTTCTGCTTGTTCTTGCGGTCCCACCCAAACGATCGCCTGACCTTCGTAGTGAACTTGATTGGTTAATTCCCAAGCGCGATCGCCCGTCATACCTGGTATATACTTCATCAAACACTCAGCTACATGCTGAAACGTATTGAAATCGTCATCCAACACGATTACCTTGTAATTAGGATATAGCTTGCTGACGACTTTAGACGATTTCTCAGGTGCGATCGTCGGTGCTGTTGCCATCCCGTAAACTGTTGTAGAAACTACCCTGTTCATAGCACGACAGACAGAACTTCACAAAAATACATTCTCTCAAGATAGCAAGGAATGGTTGGTTGTTGGTGATGGGTAATTGGTGAGCGACTATCTTTTCATATCTAGTCACCAGCCACTAGTCACTAGTCACTAGTCACTGATAACTGACAACTGTTCACCGCCAATCATCCCAATCTAGATTGAAAATGGATGTATCTGGGAAAGCGGTAGGATTATTGTTTTGCTGGAGGCGATATTGTAGCTGTTCGAGTAGGGGTTCTCGTCTGGGTAAGTCGTCTACGAGTTGATAAGGAGCGATCGCTTTTTCTAAGCTAAAAGCAGCAGTGGTTCCGGCGGCTGCGCCTACAGACCATTCAAAGGAATGCACCCGATAAGCAGCAGAGGCGATATGACTGGTAGCAATACTTTTTCCAGCTACGAGTAAATTCTCGATCTTTTGAGGAATCATCGCCCGTAAGGGAATTTGGAAGGGATAGGCTTCACCCGCACCTTGGCGTTCCCCTTCTCGTTCGGTGTTTCCTGGAAGTTCGGGGGGACTTTTGGTCATGCAAGGATGAAAGTCGATCGCATAGTGACCGATCCCTACTGAGTCGGGAAAGATTGTGGAACGAGTCCGTCGGGCAATTTGTTCGGGTGGCTTAGTACTGGCGATCGCATTGATGGTTTCCAGTCCTGCCAAAGCGATTTTCAAACGGCGATACATCTGGGGGGATAAGGTCTGACGGTAGTAATCGTCATTGTAGTTGCGGCGAGAAATATCAATTTCCCAAACGGTAAAGCCTTCTGGCTGTCCCCAACTCGGTCTACCAATAATCCGTCGTCCTTCCCGCATATAAGGATACTTAGACAAGCCGTGTACCGTTCCCATCGGCGAATCTAGTCCAGATAAATAGCGATTGTTTGGTTGGGGTTGTTTCACCCCGTCCCCCAGTTGCGAATCGGTTGTACCCGTCACCAACCAATAAAAGTAACCGATCGCGTGTTCTTCCGCTTTACGCAAGCTTTCTGTTCTCAGTCCTCCCAGCCAATTTCCAGGTAGGAGTTGACCGCTTGCCTGTAACTGAGCGCGAGTATAGATTAAATTATCGACAGCAGTACCAGGACGGTAATCGTTGCCCCACGTCCAATTCTGCATTGATATATCATCTGGTACGGGGGCTTCAAAATTAATTCCTCCGAATGACATGGGTTCGCCGTCTTTCGGACTCCAAATGCGACGGTAGGTAAATACTAGAGGAAAGCTTGCTAAGCGGGGCAGTTCGTAACTATAATAAGCAGAATATTGAGAGTAAAATGGAGGAATGTTGTGACCTATAGGGTCTTTAGTCGCCTCCATCGCAAAAGTATAAGTAAAGCCTTGAGTACAGTAGGGATCGTTAGTCGTACTAGAGGCAGAAGGTTCTAAATAAGAACGGGCATCAATCCCCAGACGATAAGGGACATCTGCCAAAGCAATTAATTCTCCCGTCTCCGTTGCATCCACCACATACCACTTAGATACTCCCTCACTCCTCACCCCTCGCTCCTCGCTCCTTTCCAAAGGTACAAACCGCAAAATTTCCTTATTCAACCGAGCTGAATTTTCGTAGCGATAGGAGTCTTCAATTGTTTGAGATAGAGGTAGGGTATTGAGAGGTGGCACGCCAGCAGCAGGACGATGTTGAATTGCGATCGCGCCTTGAATAGTTTGCTCCGATCCAGCGCGGCTAATTTCTAGTTGCTTCACCACAGTGGCAGGAAACCATTTCAGCTGACCGCGACCCTTTTTTGCCGCATCCTGCAACATATCATAAAGAATTTCGTGACCGTCGTGAGGCAGGAAGCAAGAATCGCTCACCCAGCAATCACCAGGGTTTAAATTGCCATTATATTTATCGGCAATGCGTTTTCTTAGTTCTAAATAACCACGGGAGAAAAATAACTGCAACCGTTGGGTTCTGCGTTCGTCCAAGGCAGAAGTTCCCTGAGTCGAAATTTGTCCTCCCATCCAATCGGTAATTTCAGTCATGCAGACAGTCCGTCCTGCTAGCAATCCCTCGTATGCAGTGGCGACACCTGCAAGTCCTGCACCCGTAACGAGAATTTCGCATTCTACCGTTTGGTTGGGGGTTTTAGGTGGTGCGGAGAGGACGGAAAAAGGGATGAGGGGTGGAGTAAAGGAGGCTAAAACAAGACTGATAAAAGCCGCTAAGCGTCTGCGCTGCATAAGTTTGGAGTTGGCTTGCTACCAAAAGCTAACTGGCTTATCGACGTTAGCACTGCACGGCTGAGGTGACAAGTTTTTTGTAAGTGAAAGTAAACTAGGTAGCGATCGCTCAGCTAACAATTAAAGTACTACGATACATTTCTAGCGACTGTGCCAGCTTGTTGCAATAGTTCGCGCACTTGAGTATCAGTAGTTTGGGGAAACTCAGCGTACCAAGAACCAACACTGTAAAAAGGTGCGGGCGTTTCTACACAGACAATTTCATCGACTTGAGTGGCTAATTCTTGCTGAGTTTCAGGAGAAGCAACTGGCACGGCGATGACAATTGCCGCAGGTTGCTGTAATTGTATTGCTTTCACAGCTGCCCGCATGGTTGCTCCTGTTGCCAGACCATCATCTACTAAAATGACTGTGCGATCGCGGAATTGGGGAAAAGAAAGATTTTGCCGATAGAGCCGTTCCCGTCGCTCTAATTCCTGTTGCTGTCTGGCTGTAACGCGATCGATTTCTGCTTCAGATAAGTGCAACGCTTCAATAATATCGTAGTTCAGCACTCTCACACCACCAGAGGCGATCGCCCCCATTGCCAATTCTTCTTGCCCGGGGACACCCAGCTTACGTACCAAAAACACATCTAAGGGTGCGTGTAATGCTTGTGCTACCTCGAAGGCGACTGGTACACCACCTCTAGGCAATCCTAGTACTAATACATCGTTACGGTTAGCATAGGCTAGCAATCGATCGGCTAGGGCTTGACCTGCTGTAGTTCGATTTTGGAATAACATAGCATTCTCCTGTCCTGAAGCTGCATATTTATTAGCTTAGGAGTTATTTATTTCTATTTGCGGCTCCAAGATTTACCATTCGCTTTTGCGTTCTGTATTTGCTGTCTACTCTAGCTACAGGTCGAGCGCGATGAACCTTCTTTTATTACATTTTTACCGTAAAAGACTGAAAGTGCTTCTGTCTTTAACCAAAAGTATGAGTTTTTTTGTCTTCACACAACAACTGATTCTATCTGTTTTAAGGCGAGCTTTCAGAAGAATATTCAGCCCAACATAAAAGTGTAGGGAAGAAATCTAGCTCTGATTTTACTCTACTCCTTGAATATCTGCCTCATCTAATAAGACTGTCGTTTCAAAACCTATTCTGCCCATATCTGGCGGGGTTCCCATATCCATTTCAACAGTATAAGACCAGCTTCCAGCAGTAGGTTTATATTGCTTGATTTTACCACTACCACCGATAAATCGAACTACGCGCTCGCGACTGAATTTTGGTAGCGAATGATGCTCTACCCAAAGTTTACTTTTCATATTCTTTCCTAAGATTTTGATTATTCAATTGGACGGCGATCGTGAATTCATAGCAGAGCTTATCGAATTGCTAGGTTTGTCCTCTGAGCTTGAGCTGTAGAAATTAATTGCCAACCTGCTTTATGTAATTTTTGATAAGTTGCCCATCCTTTTGAGCCGCCATCTATTTTGTAGTCAGGAACAGAATATTCAGGACAACTCGTATAAGGTTGCCAAGGTTTATCTGGCGATCGCCGTAGATATAAAATCTTTTCGCTTTCAGCACCTAAGCAAGGAAACCAACACATTTGACCAGCCATTCTTCTAACCTCCTGACTGATAAAAATCTCTATTCTGTAACTCTTACAACTAAAGTTTTGACAAATTTGTAAAAAATTGAGCAAAAAATTTAGTAGTTACTCTGACGAAACTGATATATTTAGTTCTAATTCAAATGAAGCTAATCTCAATCTATCTCTAGTTCAAAAATATCAACACAAGAACGTAGCCGAAAGGATGAGTTTTATGCTTTAGCAACACGTTCAATCGATAACAATTATTAGTATTTGTAAACTTTACTCAATGATTAAGCTCTATCCAAACTGCAGGAAGTCAGTTAACTAGATCGGCGATCGCATAATTTAATTTTATAGTTATGCTACCAAGTTTAAAAAGTTTGATGTATTTATCCTTCTCTTTTAACATGCAAATTTAATCCTCTAGAAAGAGTACAGTCGGAGTGAAATACTGTAAAATGCAGTACGATTAGTTACGAACAACTAATGGTAGCAAAGTTGATAAAAACGATAGGGAATGGATTTATTAATACAATTGGCTGGTACGGGGATAATTATTTTAACTCTTTTAGACATTTATCTAACTGTACTTTTTCATCGCCTCGGTAGTAGTGTTGTTAGTATGCCTTTGAACCGAGGAATATGGTGTTTTTTGCGCCTAGTAACGCAAGTCATTCCTAGCAAAAGCGATCGCCTACTTGCTCATAGTGGTTCTATTATGATAGTTGCTATTTTAGCAGTGTGGGCGGCTTCACTTATGAGTGGATTTGCTTTAATTATTTTCCCCGAATTAGGTTCGGCAATTCAAGCTAGTGAAGGAAAAACGCCCACTGATTTTATTACCGCACTCTACTATAGCGGCTTTTCTTTCACTACTTTAGGAACAGGCGATCTAGTTCCAAAAACAGCTACTTATCGATTACTAACTTTATTAGAAGCAGCACTGGGATTTTCTAGTTTTACAATTACAATTACCTACTTACTCTCAGTCTATAATGCTTTAATTACCCGCAATACATTTGCTCTCAGCTTATACCATCGCACCGATGGCACGGGGGATGCAGCAGAGTTATTAGCAAGACTGGGAGCTAGTGGCGAACTCAGTGGGATTCAGCAGGATCTTTCTAATATGGCGAGAGATTTGATTGAGTTACTAGAGCTACAACATTCCTATCCAGTACTGATTTATTTCCGCTTTCGCGAAACATATTATACTCTACCGCGAGTCATACTCTTAGCAATAGACACGGCAAGCCTGATTAAAAGCGCATTAAATGCTGAAAAATATCGTTCTCTATTACACTCTACAGCAGTAGCAGAATTGTGGGGTGGCAGTACGCATATTCTCTCCGAGCTATCTCAATCGATTCTACCCAAACACCGGATAAAATGCGATCGCCAAATGGAACTAGTCTGGCGAAAAAGATATTATGATGCAGTGGAAAGATTGAGTGCTGAGGGTATAGAAACAGCAACAGATCGAGAAGCAGGTGAAGAATTATACGTTGCTTTGCGGCGGAAATGGCAACCCCTTTTAACAACCCTCAGCAATTATTTAGCAGTAGACTTATAACGTGCTACCTAAAATATTCCGATCAGTATGGGAATAGTAAATAGAACTAATAGCACTACCAGAATGAAAGGGATTAAGTTAACATTATGCGGTTTGTGTGGTTCTATAATTAGATTTTCATCTTCTTCAAATCGAGCTAGACGAATTGCATCAGAAATTTCTTTGGCATCTTTGACATGATGTAATGCTTTTTTTTCACCATTCGGATATTCAAAAATAAAATAAGTTGGAACCTTAATCCAGTCACCTGTAATATCAGGTGCATCTACAGCAATTTGTTTAGCTTTGTCCACCAAAGTTTGTGGCTCTTTAGCAATGCGATCGCCTGGATTAACAGTTAAAATTGCGCTCTCGAATGGCTGGTATATCTTAGCTGTGTTTGTCTGAGATTTTTTTAATGTTTTTTGACCGGATTTTTTCAAGTTGAAGCCAACCATAAAATTCTCC
The DNA here is from genome assembly GCF_003015105.1 of Chroococcidiopsis sp. CCALA 051. Taxonomy (NCBI): domain Bacteria; kingdom Bacillati; phylum Cyanobacteriota; class Cyanophyceae; order Chroococcidiopsidales; family Chroococcidiopsidaceae; genus Chroococcidiopsis; species Chroococcidiopsis sp. CCALA 051. Next base: position 30,554 of record NZ_PYCI01000027.1, read on the forward strand.
TCTCAAGTGAAGGAATTATTTTAATTTCAGTTGTTCGTCAAGATTGAGGAGTATTCAAATCAGTTATCTGTACTTCGTATCGCTTTGCTATCAAATGTTTTTTTTCAAACAAGGATGATACCTTACCAAGCTATAGCCAAACTAAAGTTATAGCTAAACTAAAGTTATAGCCAAACTAAATTGTTACCCCACAAACTTGAGTTTTTCCTAAAGCGAGGCGTTTGAATGAAAAGACTGTTTCAAATTTATTACCAATATTATAAAAAATTGCTAGCGAAACTATATGTTTTCAAACAAAGAATTTATGAATATTGAAGAAACTTTAGATTCGCCACCTGCCACTAACTCTTACGCAGGCAGCCAAGCACAGAAAAGCGATCGCCCCACCAATGGCTCCTACAGAAGGGATAACGCTTTGCTCTGGGGGAAGGAGCAATCCTGATAGACTTTCTGCCCCAGCTATACCACCGAAGTACATCCCTACACCAATTCCAGCTTGATGCGGTGCTACTAACATCAGGACAAAAGGAATTGCACCATTCAGTACAAGATTAAAAGCAACTAGTAACCCGAGGATGGCAAGAATCAAAGTCAACCAACTGGGAATAAATACTGCAATTTGTAATAAGATAGCAGTCGCGATCGCACCTATACATATAGCACGTCGATTATCTATCCGCAGCGTCCAATCAGCAGTTGGCGGAGCTGCAAGTGCCAGCATAATTCCTACTCCTACCATCAACCAATTCACGTTATTTATTTCCAATCGTAGCATCAGCATTTTGGACAAAGTAACTGTCAAAAACTGCGTTCCCCAAGCGATCGCCATCCCACTTAAAAAAATTAAACTTAAAGCGATTTTGAGTGGTGGATTGTCTGTGCTTTTGTGTTCTATTGCTGCTCTAACGGTTAAATTTGCCCTTGCCAACGTTTCTGGCAAATTGACATATCTTAAAATAGCTGCCGCACCTAGCAATGAAAACGAACCAATCGCAAAAGCAAAAATAGTATCTAAATTTAACACTAAATTGTGAGCAACTGGTCTAAAAGCTGTCAATAATCCGGCTACGAGAACTAACAAACTATTAGCTAGCACTAATCCCTCTGGAGGGGCATAATTTCTTAGTAAAGATATTGCTGGGCTGTGAAATATTATCATTGCCAGAGTCCAAGCTACCGATACCACGATTGACACCCAACGAAATTCACCTACACCCTTGCCGAAAACAACCACAGTCGGAATTGCTATAAATAGAGTTGATGCCAAAACGATCCCTGCTGCTATGAGCGGAAAACGGCTACCAAACTGCTGTTTATCGCGATCGGATAAGCCTCCCATCAAAGGTTCTAGTACCACTGCCAATCCATTTCCAACCACAAGTAGAGCAGAACTAACAGGGGCGGGAAAGTAAGATTCTTCCAGCAATTTAGGCAAATACACGCTATAAATCAACCAAGTTAGTGCGATCGCCCCTTGCAATCCTGCCAATCCCCATACTTGCAACCACAATACTTGTACGGATAGATCTTCCTCCTGTTTTTCCATGCTCTATATCCTTTGTGTCTCAGTCGTTAGATAAAATTCAAGAACATAAAATTTAACAACCTGCAATATTTAAAGACACAAACTCACCAAAGCTTTTTCCGGCTAGATGCACTATTTTATGTAAAAAATTTGGCAACGCTCAAGGTTTTGATGCTCAATTGTTAAAGTCGATCTATCAACGAGGCTATTTCTATTGTGGGCGATCGCGATTTTATTCTTTAGCTGTACCGTCATCCCTCTTTTCTCCCGCGGCTATAAAAATTATTTCATTTAATGAATGAGTTAAATATTTTTCCAAAAAATAACTTTTCAGAAAACTAAAAAGTAATCAATCGACTCATATTACTCAAATTATTGAGCCAAAAATTGAAATTATTATGATTTACTTTAAATCCAATCGTCCGTTTATATCTCAGAATATAAAACTCACCAATTACCAACTACCAATTACCAACTACCAATTACCAACTACCAACTCATTGCTATCGCGGTAGCAATTGGTCTATTCTAGTAAAAGTGTTAAGTTTACGAAATTTTACATACTGCTCCCTGTGCGCTCATGCAATGTATAGTTAACCGCCGCGCTCAATTTTCCGCCAGCCATCGCTATTGGTTGCCAGAGCTGAGCGAAACAGAGAACCAGCAACAATTTGGCTTATGTTCCCGCTTTCCAGGTCACGGACACAACTACGTCTTATTTGTTTCTCTTCTCGGAGAGTTAGATGAATATGGCATGGTTTTAAACCTGTCTGATGTCAAGCACGTAATTAAGCGAGAAGTGACTAGCCAGCTAGATTTTTCCTATCTCAATGACGTTTGGCAAGAATTTCAGCAAACATTGCCAACAACGGAAAATATCGCCCGCGTCATCTGGCAAAAGCTTGCCTCACACTTACCGATAGTCAAAATTCAGTTATTTGAACATCCTCAACTTTGGGCAGAATATCAAGGAAATGGCATGGAAGCATACTTAACTATTAGCACTCATTTTAGCGCCGCTCATCGGTTAGCTCATCCCGATCTCAACCAACAAGAGAATACAGAAATTTACGGAAAATGCGCTCGTCCTAACGGTCACGGTCACAATTACCACTTAGAAGTGACTGTAAAGGGGAAAATTCACCCTCGTACGGGCATGATTGTAGATTTGAGTGCATTGAACCAAGCGATCGAAGACTTGGTTATTGAACCACTCGACCATACTTTTCTCAACAAAGATATTGCCTACTTTGCCAAAGTCGTGCCTACGGCAGAAAATATCGCCGTATATATCTCAAATGTGCTGCAACAGCCAGTGCGAGAGTTAGGCGCAGAACTACACAAGGTCAAGTTGATTGAAAGTCCAAATAATTCTTGCGAAGTCTACTGTACTCCAGCTGATTCAATCAAGAGCGCAACTAGAGAACCAGCGTTAGCCCAAGTTTAAGTCGTAGAAGTAGAAATGGTAGCGATCGCGCTCGATCTAAATCAAAGCATCTCGATCGCTATCTATCTTGACAATCGCTTGCTAACCGTTTACTGCTTCCAAGCTTGTGGTTGCTGAAAGGCATAGATGTCTGCAATGACTCGAACCCAACCATCAGCGACCGAGGCAAGGATGCGATCGCCTTTTTCTTTTGTCGCTACGGTCGGATCGCCTAAAATTCCTGTCTGCGTCAGATCGCGGGTTGCCCAAGCAAAAGGTAATTTCCCTTCCATTGAAAGCAGACTATCTTCAGGTAAGCCGTGAGGGTATTCTGTCACAGCCGCTTCCATTTTGACTTGTTCTGGTAAAATCGACAGCATCACACTAGTTTCAGCATCACCGGCATGAATCCCAAACTCTTTCTCGCGATCGGAAAGTAACTCTCCGGCAATGTGGGGAACCCGCCAAGTAAAGAGGGGAAATACGAGAAAATCTGCATATTTGACGTGCAAATCCCGTGCGGCAATTTCCATAATTTGGGGTTGTCCGCCGTGAGAATTCATCAACACGAATTTGCGAAATCCGGCACGGTAAATACTTTCAGCAACTTCAATTAAAGTCGCAAGTAAAGTTGACGCACTTAGGGTAATCGTGCCAGGAAAATGCCAATGTTCGTTCGATTTACCGTAGTACAAGGGTGGTAGGGCATAAGCGGGAATGCGATCGCTTAATTGAGACAATGCCTTGCCTAAAACTGCCATACCAATTGCAGCGTCCACAATTAATGGTAAATGGGGTCCGTGTTGTTCGATCGCCCCTACAGGTTGAATGATGACGACATTTTCTTTATCCGGCATCTTTTGAACGTCAGCCCAAGAAAGATAGGGAAAAAATCGATTCGGGGAAATGTAGCCGTGCATCAGTTATCAGTGAAGAAAGGGTGTTGGGAGAATTCGGAATTCGGAATTCGGAATTCATGCGTGAATGGGTGAATGCGTGAATTGTCTTGCTCCCTCAGCTCTCTTCCCCCTGCTCTCTGCTCCCAGCTCGTCCCTGCTCCCTCATCAGTACATCTTCTGCTAAAGCGACTGCACCCCAAAGTGGTGCTTTATCTCCCAAGGCGGCGGGGACGATCTCGAAGTGGACTTCGGGTAATGCTGTGGCTCGCGCTATGTGGTGGATAGCATTCCAAAAGCGATCGCCTGCTTTGGTGACGCTACCACCTAAAATAAACAGTTGGGGATTGATGAGGTTGGCAACGTTGCCAATTGCTACTCCCAAAGCCCAACCAGCTGTTTCTAATGCCTCGATCGCAATTTCATCTCCTTGGGTAGCGGCTTGACTCACCATTAGTCCGGTAATCTCATTTAATTTGTCGTGGCAAAGCGATCGCAACACCTTACCTTGATCTGGATGTAAGTTTAACCGATCCCTGGTCTGTTGGGCGATGTAGGGACCCGAAGCCAATCGTTCTAAGCATCCGCGCTTACCGCACAAACAAACAGGACCAGCGGGATCGACGACTACATGCCCGATCTCCCCTGCCATTCCTTCTATTCCCCGCCAAGGGCGATCGTTGAGAATCCAGCCTCCACCTACACCCGTGCTGACAGTAATATAGAGCAAACTGTTATAACCCATCCCCGCACCATAGCGATGTTCGCCCAAAGCTGCAACATTAGCATCGTTGTCCACACTGGCAGGAGCGCCAAATTCTCGCTCTAGGATCTCCTGTAAAGGTATATTCTCCCATCCGCTGACGTGGTGCGACAGTCTGACTTTACCGCTTGCAGCATCCACAGGTCCACCAAAGCTGACACCGATCGCTGTTGGTTCTCTACCTGCTAACAGTTCCCGTGCCAGACTCAACATTATCTCTAGATCGGATTGAGCATGAGGATTTGGCGGTGAAAAAACCCTTTTGTCACTCAACTGGTGTTTTTCTCCTGAAGCTACCACCGCCGCCGCGTGTTTAGTTCCACCAAAATCTAGCGCCAGAATTAGATTCATTGAGTGGTAATTGGTAATTGGTAGTTGGTAGTTGGTAATTGGTAATTGGTGATTGGTGAATTCTTCTCTGTCCCTCTGCTCCCTTGTCCCCCTTGTCTCCCTTGTCCCCCTTGTCTCCCTTGTCCTCCCTACTCCCTGCTCCCAGCTCGTCCCTGCTCCCTCTTCAGCGTTTCAATCTCAGCGGAACCGTCATCTTTGAGCCAAGCAATTTGTTGGATGCGGCGCTGGCGGGCGTAGGTGCGGATTTCCTCTGGTTGGCGATCGCCTAAGTCCATTTCGACTCGCAACCCAGGAGTACAGCGTAACTTTTCTGCATAGGCAAAAGCAGCCGCGTAAGCTGCTGGCGATCGAGCGACAACGAGCCAATCACTAGCGGGTGTAGCTTGCGGTAAGCGATCGGCAGACAGCAAGGCTTGTTGTAAATCTTCCGTGTTGAGGACAAAGCCAACCCCCGGAATCGTTTTACCTTGAGGATGATACAGTCCCAAAAGTTGGTCGTAACGACCTCCTTGCCCTAAAATTTGCGGTTGAGCTGTTGGATTGTCGATCGCTGCATTGCCGATGACTTCAAACACGATCCCCGTGTAATAGTCAAAGGTGCGAATCATGCTCAAATCTAGAATGATTGGAAAGTTTTGCGAGTTTTGGTTTGAGTCTACACTAAAGCATCGATCCAAAATCTCAACTAGCGATTTGAGTCGGTGTAAAGCTGCTTGTTGTGGTGCATCTAAACTTAATTTTGTGACTTTTTGCAATACATCTGCGGGATGTCCGCGCAAATCGAGCATCATTAAAGCTCTAGCTCGTAGATCTTCGCTTAAAGGTAGAGTTTCGAGCGTGACGCGATCGAGGTGAGCGATCGCCTGTCGAACGCGATCGCGCCCAGATGCGGGGAAAGAAGCTAATAATGATTGGGTAATTTCCGCTTCGCCCAGAATCAGCTGCCAGTTGTGTAAACCCAATTCATTCAAGCACTCAGCCAGCAGTAATAACACCTCAGCATCAGCCAGCAATCCTTCGCTACCCAGCAACTCCACCCCAGTTTGATAAAACTCCAACTGGCGGTTGTGACTGCTATCGGGCGTGCGGCAAAAGACGTTAGCGTTGTAGTAGAGGCGTTGCGGAAAGGTCGCTCCTGCCATCCGAGTTACAGCAGTGCGAGCGATCGAGGCTGTCAATTCTGGACGCAACCCCAATTCTTCCTCGCGATCCTGAACTTGGATCACCGTCGATCGCTGAATTGCTCCTCCAGCCATCAGCGTATCTAACCGTTCGAGAGTTGAAGTAATGATGCGGTGATAGCCCCAACGATGAAATACCTGCTGCAACCGTGCTTCGACCCAGTGTTTCTGAGCCACATCTAAGGGTAATAAATCTCTTGCTCCCGCAGGTGATTGGTAGACCATTGATTTTTGTTTATTTTTTCTTGCCTCCAAATAGACCGCCAAACATTCCCCCACTTCCAGATGGTTCTGATGGTTTTTTCGACGCAGTTTTAGATGCAGTTTTATCAGAACTGGCTGTTTGAGTGCCAGCTTTACTTGCCAGCCGATCTAACAGTTGTTTTCCTTCTAGGGCGATCGGATCTTTAGGGTCTAATTGTAGGGCTTTGTTAATATGTACCTTAGCCATAGTAGCCTGATTCTGCTTCAAATAAACCGTGCCAATTAAGCTATGACAGCGACTATTATTTGGCTCTAGCTTCAGCGCATCTTTTAGCTCTACACTCGCTGGGGCGAAGAGATTCTTTTCCATTAAAGACTGGGCGCGACGAAGATAGGGTTCAGCTGGCGATGGAGGTGACTCTGGCTCAGTTGGGGGAGGCGAAGATGCTGCCGGTCGAGAATGTTGGTTGGGAACCACAGATGGCACAGTCGTTCTAGCAACCATAAATCCAGTACCACCTTTACGCCCTAAGTAGACTAGGTTTAATTCGCTGATTTGACTAATTATAGGGATAATTCTTTCGAGAGATTCATACTGTTGTTTTGTCACTTCAGCGATCGCTTTTTGATAGACTTGGTCGATATCTGTGCTGTGTTGAAGCTGGATCGATAGTTCGTTTTTGAGCGAAATGCTGGTTGTTTCCTGAGCTAACCGCTTGCCCATCTCCCGCAGCATCACCATGTATTCAACACGACTGTAATCCTGGGATAATTTTTTATAAGCGGGATTGACAAGCTTAGACAGAATATGATTTGCCGCTTGTTTATCTGAAATACTTTTAGCCGTGCAAGTATCGGGATGTAAGCAGCGAGCAATAATCAAATAGCGTTTGCGAATTTCTTTAAAGTCGGCATCAATTGGAACGCCCAAAATTGCATGGCAATCTGTGAAGTCAAATAAAAATAATCCGCCATCAATCTTAAAAGACATATGTTTTTGTCTCACCTCTGCCTATTGCACGATCGCTGGAATGTGGTATTAGCGTGGTTTAATTATCACCACCAATCTAATAATTCCCAGATTGTGGCTAGGGATTATAATGACTCCAAGTTGAGAGTGGTGGCACTTGAAGTAATTCTTGGCTGAGACTTGAATGAATTAGTCCATTCGTGGCTAAAATCCTGCCAGTTGCTAGGTCGATTGGGCTACCATCATAGGCACTGACTTGACCCCCTGCTGCTTTGAGAATGGCAATTCCAGCAGCAATATCCCACAGAGAAATTCCCCGTTCCCAGTAGCCATCGATGCGCCCGCTGGCAACATAAGCTAAGTCTAAAGCTGCTGCGCCGCTGCGCCTGACTCCTTGAGTCAGATGAGTCAAATGACAGAATTCGGCATAGTTATTATCAGCTGTTTCGCGGCGATCGTAGGCGAAACCAGTTACCAGAAGACACTTACTCAGTTCGGCTGTGGTTGAAACGCTTATAGGTTTGCGGTTACAGGTCGCGATCGCCCCTTTTGCCCCTCGGAACAATTCATCACGATAAGGATCGAAAATGACTCCAACCTGTGGAACGCCAGCCACTAATAACCCAATTGACACGGCGAAACAAGGATATTGATGCGCGAAATTTGTCGTTCCATCTAAAGGATCGATCGCCCAACAAAATTCGCTGTCTGCATTCCCCTGCTTGCCCGATTCTTCCGCTAGAATGGCATGATCGGGAAAATGCCGCTGTAAGACTTCTAAAACTACCACTTCTGATGCTTTATCGGCAGCAGTTACTAAATCTCCACCCCGTCCTTTTTCTCTAACTTCTTCTAACTTACCTAAATAGCTCAGCAAAACCGCACCTGCAGCTAAGGCGGCTTCTGTAGCAACATCTAGGAAGATTCGGAGTTGTCGATCGTTTGTCATTTGTATTTATTCCCCCTGTCCCCCTTGTCCCCACTCCCGACTCCCAACTCCCGCCATTTGCCGAAATTCAGTCGGGGTTTGCCGCATTGGTTGTTTCACATCCCACACGCCACGCCCCATGATTCTTGCCCAGGCTTGTGCTTTTTCCAAGCGCTCGTCATACTTACGATCGCGCGATCGCCCATCCCACAAAACGTATCCCTCTTTCAGTAGTTGCTCGTTCAACAATTTGCCATTTTGCCACACATAAGCCCACTGTCGCCCAAATTTATCTGGCTGTCCGTCAAGTTCTAAGGTAACTGTCTTGCTGTTGACCGTTGCTTCTAGCTGCTGTTTAGCTGCGTGTCCCCAAGGCTGTTGCTGGATATCTGGGGCTTCAATTCCCGCAAGTCTCACTTTGAAAGCCTTCCCTCTACTTATGGCTTCTAGAGTTTGTCCGCTGACTACACGCACAACCTGCGCTGGCATTCCGTTATCGATCGCACGAAACTGACAACCCTGAATAAACAAGAGTGGGAGAAAGACAAGGGAGACAAGGAAGACACGGGAGAAACTACTACTCACTAACTGATAACTGATGACTATTCCTCATCCAAAGGTAATCCCGACCTAACTCTACCTTTGGCAAAATAACGCCCAAATTGCAGTTCATAAACTTCATCTTCGTCTTGGGTTTCTACTTCCATGTCAGAACGAGCATAACTAACACATAACAGAGCATAACCGCGATCGCGTAATTCTGGTGAAAGTCCCATTGCCTCTGGCTGATACACTTCTCCCGATAACACTCTAACAGCGCAAGTCGTACAAGCACCATTACGGCAAGAAAATGGTAATTCTACCCCTTGTTGTTCTGCCGATCGCAAAATGTATTGGTCTGCGGGGACTTCGACAGTATGAATTGTATCGTTGGCGCGATCGTGTATCCGAATTGTATGTGTCATAAGCAATTTTGAATTTTAGATTTTGGAGCCACTGCCTTGCGGAGGTTTCATCCGTTAGAGCAAGTGACACGATTTTAGATTGGTTTGAAAATATTCTTTTCTATTGTATGATGGGAGATCGCGACACCTGGAGAGGTGGCCGAGTGGTTGAAGGCGCAGCACTGGAAATGCTGTTTGGGGGCAACTTCAACGTGGGTTCGAATCCCACCCTCTCCGTTGAAATGTCATACGTCGATTAAAAGTAGGGGCGCATATTTGTGCGCCCCTACTAAATTTACGTTCCACTAAAATTAATCTGTGGTCTTACCGCATCAGCCTAGCTGACAACGCCCATTTCTTGTTGCGCTTTGGCTTTAGCAGCTTTGAAGTCGCTAGCCATTTGCTCGCTTTGGTCGCTACTGAGGTTGTTACGAATTGCGGTAAACATGTCGAACTCTTCTTGACGAATGTGATCGCCCACAGCATCCATCAGTTGCTTAACTTTATCTTTGAACTGCGAATTAGAAGGATCGATCGCTTTAATCTCATCTAATTTGGTTCTGAATTCAGCTTGCTCGCTGTAGAGTTCTTGAACTTTGTCTTCTGGATAGAAAGCACGCACTCTAGGATAGACTACTTCCTCTTCTGCGATCGAATGAGCCAACAGATCTTTGTAAATTTGACCGAAGTACTCTTGGATCTTCTGAGGATTGTCACTCTGCAACAACTCGGTGAACAGTGTATTCACTTTGCTGTGATCTGCACGAATCAGATCTTGGACGTTCATATCCTTCTTATCAGAAGTTTGGGTAACGGCACTACCGACTACGCCAGAGAAAGCCGCAACCGCATCTTGTACGCGCGCCCACAGCCCTTGGTCTGCATCCTTGCCAGTCAGCTCGCGAGTCCCAACTTGCTCTAAGATCCCTTTGAGTTGTTCTTGGTGCGCTCTGTTTTCAAAGTTAACTGTATTCAAAGGACCGAACGCTATATCGACATCTGCACCTACGACTTGAGCAGCTTTGTGCAGCATGACACCAGTCATTGCTTGTCCGTGTTTGAGCAGTTCGTGCTGAGCGAACTTGTCATACAAAGACAATTCAGACCCTTGCATCATTTGCTTGGTCTTTTCGATTAGCTCTTGTGTAACCTTTCTGGGTTCTCCCTGAATGCCATATTGTACGATGACAGTCTCAATAACGCCCAAGTTCTTGCGATCGGAATCGAGCATTTCTTGAAGCCGCTTTTGAATTTCCGAATCGTTGATTTGTCCTAGCAGTGTTTCTTCGTTAGAAATAATTAACTCTTGTAGAGCTTTCACGTCAGCTAGTTTAACCGCAATAGCAGAACGCTTGGTATCGTCTAATGTTACGACCATCTTTTCCAGTTCCTCTCAATATTTTTGGATGTATCGGCTACATCTTTTAGGTTGTCACGCAGATTGCCCGATTCCATCTTTCTTTTGATGGATCGGTAGCATAGTTAGAAAAAACCAGTCAAAAGGTGGAAAAAGGCTCAGAGATAGCTAATTAATTCGGCTTATAGGTGATATTTCTTGTCAGGCTTTCTCAAGCAGAAAAAAATTAAAATTTGTTTAAGGAAGATTTGTCTATTGACTAAAAATCTGCTGACGTTTTGATATAGGTTGACTCAATGTAGAATCTCCTCCACCACAAGACAGATACACAACGTTTGACAAATCGTTAGATTGACTCAAGAGGAGCAAACTAAGGGTATAAGATTCGGATGTCAGAACAACAAGGATTGGGAGAACAAGCGCTGAATAAAGCAGCAGAAATCGGATTGTCTAGTCAACTCGATGAAGTAGAAAAGTTAGATGTAGACATTAAAACAGATCCGCTCAAAGCATTGCAAGGACAAGTAGACTCGGTGGAGATCGCAGGTGAAGGAATGGTGATGCAAAAAGACCTGCGAGTAGAAAAGATGGATATGCAGGTGGATAGCGTTGCCATTAACCCCCTCAGTGCGGCAATGGGTAAAATCGAACTTACTCAACCAACCCAAGGTAAGGCTCGCGTGGTTTTGACAGCAGCAGACATCAATCGTGCTTTCAACTCCGAGTACATCCGTCAGCAACTGCAAGCCACAAAAATTGAGATTAACGGGCAACAGATGACCGTAGTTCCGCAGCAGGTAGATTTCCAACTACCAGGTGAAGGAAAAGTGTCCCTGAATGCCAACATCCGCTTGCAGGAAACTAACGAAACAAAGCAAGTAGCTTTTACTGCCGTACCGGAAGTTGCATCTGGAGGGCAAACTGTCACCTTAAAAGACGTGCAATATGGAGACGAACAAGCACAATCTCCAGAGTTAACTAAGGCTTTAGTAGATGCAACCAGTGAAATTTTGAATCTGAGCAACTTTGACCTCGAAGGGATCTCCCTCCGTATCAAAAATTTACAGGTCGAAGCAGGAAAGATCGCCCTAATTGCAGAGGCTAATGTTACGCAAATTCCATCAGCATAACCTGTAATTTGAGGTATTAGGGGTTAGCACTAACCCCTAACCCCTAAACGTCAGTTGCTATAACGGGGTAACTCCCGCAACGCACTGGCTCCCCATAACCACTCACTCTTATGGACACACAACAAAAAACAGGAACGCCACCATATCCTGACATTCCTGCCCTGATTGAGAATGACGAGCGCGAATACCGCGATCCTGGTATACCTAGTACAGTGGCAGTGTTGGGTCATCCGATCCACCCATTGCTTGTGACCTTACCGATCGCTTTTCTATTGGCATTGGCTGTCACTGATGCAGTCTATTGGTTGAATAAAGACCCTTTCTGGGCAAGAGCATCTTTTTGGTTAGTAGTGGCTGGGTTTGCCACGACTTTACCAGCAGCCCTGACAGGTTTGATGGACTTCTTGAGAATCGATCGCGTGCGTAAGCGTACTGCTGGTTTGGCGCATTTGGTTCTCAACATTACTATTATTGTCTTGACGGGTATTAATCTCTTACTCCGGCTTAACAATGTAGTAGGGGCTATTTTGCCTACAGGCTTGACACTTTCACTCATTACTGCAACACTTTTAGGACTGTCCGGCTGGTATGGCGCAGAGCTAATCTATCGACATAAAATTGCTGTAATTGGCAACAGTAGCCGTTCGGAACCATAGTTAGCAAATATCTATTCTTGAGGTAAGCTAATATTTGCGATCGCCGCTTACCTTTAGTTTTGAGTCCATGTTACCGAACTCTACTCAAACCACATACATAACTATTTCAATGCTCGTCGTTTCTACGATGGGCTTTCTTTTATTGTGACCTCCTTCTCTGTTGGAAAAGAGCTGCTCTACTCTCTTAGAGCAGGCATGACTCGGCTCCATCTTTTCTTGGTGGAACTTTCCCTAGTATATATTAGGCTGTTTTTTAGGATGGTTGTGGTTGCGGCAATTAGAGACGAAAGAAAATGCATAAGAAAGTTAAAGTGACACCAAATTCAAAGCATCCAGCTATTAAAGAAGAACCTGATGGCAGTTTAACGGTTCATTTGAAATCTCCGCCCATAAATGGTAAAGCTAACCAAGAATTAATTCAACTATTAGCTAAAAAATTTGAAATCCCAAAAACTCGAATTAAAATTAAATCCGGCTTGGTATCCCGTCAAAAATTAATTGAAATTGACTTGAATTGAAATATTTAAAATCATAAATAAAAATATCCATGCAAATGCAGAAACAGTTTCGTCGAAAATCTATACTTTTAATTGAAGCACTCAACAAACAGAATTTACAAAAATAATTATGCAGCAAGTATAGTCATCTTCCACCAAACAGCAAAATTAGGCGATCGCTGACAACTAACAACTGATAACTGTACGGGCGGGTTTAGCAAATAGATGGACAGCCTTAGCGAGTAAAGCTGTGCTTCATACCTACCCCGACAATAACTGATAACTGTATTCCGTAAGATCGCGTAATCATCCTAATATTACAGAAAATTAATAGAAAAATCAGTGAATTCAAGGATGCTCGCCTAACTGACGCACAGTTAAATATAAAAGTTAAATATGTAAAACAGGGAACTTTGTAGGCTTTAACGCTATAAAAAGTTAGCCTCGCGCTAGAAACTACACGGAAGAATCACCCGATTTTTCATGCATAGGAGTATTTTTTAAATGGTTATCTCGTCCGACAATTTGCTCTTTTCTACTCACTCAAAACCAGGTACACAAGCAGAATATTCCTTAAAGAAGAAGTATCCCCAGAAGCACGACCATTACAGCTTTGATGACTACTTCCAATTTCAACCGAACACGGGCATTGTCACCGATTGGCACGACCAACGCCATCTATTTGCCACAGAAGACTTCATCGTAGGATTAATTGAGGGATTGGAAGAAGAAGTCGGTAGTGCTTCTACAGTCTTGATGTACAACATTGGCTTCGAGTGGGGAATCAGGGATGCCAAATTCTTTCAACAGTGGTTTGAGCAGGAATATGGCAAGAACGTCAAAGAAGTCAATTCCCTGTACATGCTAGAAGCATGGTGGTGGCCCTTCACCGCTCAAGGCTGGGGCAACTGGGAAGTCGATATGAGCGACCATAAAAACGGGTTCATGTTCGTCAACATCTTCGATTCTGCCGTAGCTAGAACGTTGGGCGATGTTGGTAAACCAGTTTGTCATATCTATGCGGGATTATTTGCTGGATTCTTCAGCGATCTCGTTAAAAAAACCTTGAGTTGCATTGAAATTCAGTGCTACTCAATGGGAGAAACATACTGTAAATTCCTCTTGGGTACAAAAGACCGAATTGATGCTGCTGCCTTCTGGCACAACGAAGGTGCTACAGCTCGCGATATTGAAAAGCGGCTGCGTCATGGAGAACGGTTAGGATGAGGAATCGAAATGCTTTGCTGTGCCAATCGGTACAGCAATTTTTGCACTCTTGTAACTGGGACGGACAAGAGATTGAGGATGCCGATTACCCGCAACATCAACTTAGCGAGGAATTCCTCTCTTCTTGGGAATGCTTGACAGTTCAACAATTCTTGCGGCTTTGCGGTTGGGAAGGAGGACAACAGCCTGCTAAGAGCGATGCGCCGATTCCAGCGCCACTACAAAATCAATCGCCGCTACAGCATTTTACTCCCATCGCTAATCCTCATGCAGCTTGGTTGCGGCTTTCCGTCAAAAAATTCTTCAGCCATTGCAATTGGCAAGGGCGACCAGTTGAGGATGTTAACTGGGGACAACTAGACCCCTATGCCCGAATGAAACAACGAGTCAGAGATTGTTTTGGGTATCTTCCTTGGGAAGGGAATCCAGAAATTGGAACTCTGCCCAAGTCTGCGACTAAGCTACCGCCACCTTTAGCTCCCGAACCGACCTTTTCAGACTTATCAGATCTATTCTAAAGCTGCAAATTTATGTACCCAGAAATCAGAGCCATACTTGATGATGCTGAAGAACGCTATCTTAGGCTAGAAGAAATAGTTGCTTTGAAGCATCATGTTTCATCCTTTGCCCAACGCTTGCAAGTTTATGAAGTGCTGCGGGATAACGAAATTGCCATTTTTCAACCGATCGCCGACCAACTGCTCGTAGCTTTTCCCCAACACAAACAAGAAACTATCGAACGCGCCTTAAAAAATTGGCTGGGAACGCTACGTTACTGTGCAATGGCAATGCTGTTGAATAATCCCATGTTTCTCCAACATCGTTTGCTGGAATGGCTGACGGACATCATTCAAGTTCACCAAACACAAGGCATTGATACAACCCTTTATCAGTTCCTCATAACTCGCCTGCCAGAAATTTTGGCTGAGGAACAAATGGCTCTGCTGCAACCGTTCTTAGCTCAAGTGGAACAAGCTGTCATGGGAACTTGTAGTGCAGCCACAGTGCCAGCATAAGTATCACTCGTCAGCATAACTCACTATCAAACAAGCAGAAGCAACAGACAAAATCATGATTACTGTCGCCGATTTAATCAAAGACGAACGCTTACCAGGAAATTATTTTGCCTTTGATGCCTACATTCAGGGTGATTTTGAATCAGGTTTACTGGAAAATCGCCACGGCGATCGCCTCATAGCAATTCCAGACACGCTGATTCAATCGATTTATACCGCGCTTAACCAAGAAACAGGTCAAGCTTCCGGTGTAGTGCTTGCTAATTGCGGACGCTGGTGGGGCAAAAATTTCTACGCTCGGTTTATCGAACAAGTTAGCGAGTACTACTCCAAGCCGATCAACGAAATGGAGATGGTTGAGTTTACCCAGTGTCTCAGACAGTGTTGGAAAGCTCATGGCTGGGGAACTTTTGAATTAGATTTGAGCTACTACCAACAAGGATTTTTGGTGGTGAAAACTCAGAATTCTCCCTACGCCAAGCAAGCACCCCAAAGCAAACGACCAGTATGTCACTTTGAAGCAGGTATCCTCCGTGCTTTCTTCAGCCAACTGACAGGTCGAGAACTCCACTGTCTGCAAACAACCTGCGAATCTCTAGGAGCTGAGTACAATCACTTTGTTCTAGGTTTAGCACAACGAATCAAACCAGCTGATGCTTGGTTAGAAGAACAGCAAGAGCATGAAATTATCATGCACCGACTCTGCAATAGTTCCAATCAATGAAGTAATTAGCAATTAGCCAATTAGGAAAACATGGCAAAGACTGTCAGACTAGAACCAATCGGTGAAGAAACTTCCATTCAAACGAATGGCAACATCCTATCTGTTCTGTTAAAAAATGAACTGAATGTGTTACATGAGTGTGGCGGTCGAGGAATGTGTGCTACCTGCCATGTTTACATCAAAAGTGGCATGGAAGGCTTGTCTTCACCTAGCCGACGCGAACGGCGTACCATTGAGGTCATTACTTCTGCTAACAATAATTCTCGCCTCGCTTGTCAAGCTTTAGTGATTGGTGAAGGCGTAGTCGTTGAATTACCTTCTGGTACGTATGTCAGTGCAATTGATGATATTGAGTCTCTCATTGGCACGCGGGCAGAACAAAATATCCTTCACCCTCTAGACGGTAGAATTCTCGTGGAAGCAGGTAAGTTGGTTACCCGTTCGATGATTACTCAACTTCAAGATACTCGTAGTGAGGTTACCGAATATCTAAATCATGCCAGCGATACCTAAGCACCATACCATTTTAGATTTTAGATTTTGGATTTCAGATTTTGAATTTCAGATTTTGGATTGTAGAAACATTGCAGAATAGTAATTTCAGCAATTCATATCTAGCAAGGCTAAAACCGAATAGTGTTGTCAATATTATTGCCCAGGAGTAGAAAAGTTTATGTTGAGTCAGTTAGCCCGCTTGACCGTAGAAGCGGACGGTCGCTACGCTACTTCAGAAGAACTTCAGTTTCTTAAAGATTACATTGAGTCTCTTGATTCTCGTGTAAGTGCATATCAGAAAATTCAAGCTGCTGAGGCAGAAGTTCTCAGTCAGTTGGAGGCAAAGTGGGCTGCTAACGAGAATCTGTTTGGGCAAGGTAACAATAAACTCAATGTTTCAACCTGCCAACGCGATCTGAAACATATAATACGTTACACAGCCACAACTGTATTGAGTAGCGACCTCGATCGCCTGCGAGAAAGTTGCTTGCTTTGGTATCAAACTATCGTTCGTGCTTATAAATACGGACATATTGCTAACATCACTTATCCATTACTAAACGAGTTGATGAAACAGTTTCTATCTGCTGAAGAAGCAGTGCTTGCATCTCCAGTTTTAGGACTCAACCAAGTGATTTTGGGTAAAACATAACTGGTAGTTGGTAATTGGTAGTTGGTTGTTAGTCAATTACTATTACCCATTACCCATTACCCCTTACCATTTCCTTAATTGAAAATTCACAATAAGTTACTATGCAAGATAATTTCACAGCACCAGCAAATAAATATCCTTGGTTAGAAAAGGTAGAAATCGCGTCGGTCGTTGGTTCAATTGGTGGCGCGATCGCTTCTTTCATGCTAAATCAGGCAGCAGTTGCTGCAATTCCGCTCTCTGTCACTGTCGCACTCAATTTAACCAATCGGCGGATACTATTAGATCATTTAAAACAACACAATCTAGCCACGATCGCTCAAGTTTTACAAGAGCAGGTAAAAACTCAATCTAATCTGGAAAGACTGAGTGAAGAATTAGGTACATTTGAGCAACAAACAGAGAAAAAGCATGGTGAAGCTCAAGCTGGAATTAAGTTGTTGGACGAACACCTTCAGCTAACAAATAATAACTTGCAACAAGCGCGAGAAAATAGCGATCGCACTCTTGCTCAACTCCAACAGCAAGACGCAAACATTCAAAATCAGTTACAAACGCAACTAGAAACGCTCAACCAGCAGCTAGAGCAGCTCCAGCAACAAACTAATATGCTGGTACAGGAGCAAAACAGCCGTTTAATGAACGAACAAGCTAAGATTGCTAGAACTGTAGATGCTTTGCGCGATATCGAGACTTGCACTCAAAGTTTGCGGATCAATCCGATTTCTGCTAATGCTTTCTTCAATCGCGGTTTGAGTTACCAACGCTTGGGCGATCGCGAAGCAGCAGTTGGCGATTTTACAGAAGCAATTCGAGTTAATCCTCAATATGCAGAAGCTTTTCAAAGTCGCGGTCTTGCCCATGCCGATCTCGGTGACAAAAAAGCGGCAGTACGGGATTTACGCGAAGCCGCCAGACTATTCTTTGAGAGCGGTGAGATTGATAAATATCAAATTGCTCGCGACCTCGGCAAGAAGTTTCACGATTTAGATTCGCCTAGTGAAGCAGAAGCGCTCACAGAGGTGGCTTACGAAAGCTCAATGGCAGGATCGTTTGAAGATATTGCCTTAGAGTCTTTGTTCTCTTAATTTAGGTCAATTGGGAGGCGATCGCGCCGTAACGAAATCTGCCCGATTTATGTAACGTCATCTTTGTTTAGTCCAAAACTCAGCAGGACTTACGCAGTCGATCCCCCAAACCCCCTTAAAAAAGGAGGCTTAAAGTCCCCCCTTAAAAAAGGGGGAACCAGGGGGGATCGAGATCTCAGATTTTCTTGTGCGTAACTCCTGACTAAGGCAAAGTTGACCAAAATGAATTGGGGTTACATTACCCCAATTCTCAGTTATTTTCAATTTTTGAGCTGTCAGTCAGTGGATCGAGCCTGTTTTGGTATTTCAAGCATTTATAGAAACTCCGCTAAAAGACTAATATCTAAAATTAAAACTAGCAGATAGCAGAGCAGTCATAACAGATTTGATACAAAGCATTATATCACTCTAATCGTTGCAACCGACACAAAAATTAAGATACTTTTATCCTAAAAACTATGAGTGAAACTTTACCAATTTCCTCCAAATATCATATTTTAAAGCTAGTTGGACAAGGGCAATTCGGACGAGTCTACTGTGCTATTGATAAAAAAAATGGTAAAACCGTAGCACTTAAAGAACTCGACCAACAAAAGTTTCCCACGAAAAAGTTTCTACGAGAATTACATTTCTTATCTAGCTTGCAGCATCCAAACATTATTTCTTTCCAAGGTATAGAACATATAAAAAATGCAAGATTTCTGGTTATGGACTATTGCGAAGCCGGAACTTTGCGTAATTTCATGCAAAGCGATGACTTTAATCTCATTCACGGTTTGAAATTTATTACAGATATTCTTGCTGGACTGGGACACGCACACACTCGTGGTGTCGTTCACTGCGATATTAAGCCAGAAAATATTTTAATTAGTATAGGTTCTACTAGCTACTTAGCTCGGATTTCTGATTTTGGTTTAGCAAGAGTTTGTCAAGAAATTTCTACAGATAAAATTATCTGTACTGGTTCTCCTGCATATATGGCTCCAGAAAGATTTTATGGTAAATCTTCTCCAGCGTCAGATCTTTATGCAGTTGGAGTCATGCTGTACGAGTTGGTTTTGGGTTTTCGTCCTTTTTCAGGAATGCCAGGAGAATTGATGACAGCTCACATGAATCAAGCTGTGGAAATTCCTAGCGCTGTTCCGCTCTTACTACGTTCTACAATCTCCACTGCCATGCAAAAATTCCCTAACAAGCGGTTTCCATCAGCAGCTGAGATGATGAAGTCAGTGCAATTAGCCATAGAAGTAGAAAAAGTAACGTACGGTAATATTCCTCCTCTAAATATACCTTCTAATATTCCTTCATTCTCTTACCTAAATAGTACACAAGCCTAGTAGACCAATAAACTAATAAATTGCGATCGCCACATTTTTTGTTTAAGAATTTACTTATTTTTTGACGACATCACGTTATCTTTACTATCAATTAATATCATGAGCTACTTAGTTAAACCTGGATTCTCGACTTGTTATTATATTCGTAAGCTCTTGCTGCAAAACGAAGAGGAATTGAAAAAAATATTGAGTCAAAAAGCTGGTTTTTGTTTCAACACACAAGAAACTTTAGAAAAGCTTTTAAGAGGAATTTATCTGGAAGAAACTATCGAACAACTTTTACAAACTCTTTATGCCGATACTACTGAAATTTCTACTAAAGTTGAAAAACTGGAAGTGTTAGTAGCCAATCATCAAAGAATTTCTGTAGAAAGTCCCCATAACTATCAAGGACTAGGCGAGATTAAACGCCAGATCTTATGGATATTAGGTTTTAAGCGAGTAGCTGTCAAGATTGAAGATATAGTTCAAGCCCTGGTTCAATTGAATGAATATAGTATCAATTACATAGGGCGCACGTTGACTATCAACACATGGAAATCAACTCGTCCTGATTTTGAATGGCTAAATTTATTTGAATTCGATCGGTTTGGCAAAATCACCTTTGCCGGACAAGGAAAGGATGTAGCCAATGTCGAACAACTCAATTGGATACAAGAATGGATCGTTGGTTACGTCTGTCAAGTCGCTCAGTTCATCCGCGACTTTACAACTACAATTGAATATAAAAAAATTGGTGAATTACCGGAAGGGGTATTAATTACTCAAGTTACTTCTTACTCTCACTGGGTTGCTGCAAAACCGCGATCGGCACAAGTTTGACAGTTAACAGTTATCAGTCATCCGTGACTAGTGACAAGAATTGAATCTGATTCCACTAGTCACTAGCCACAAGCCACTCACTAAACCCCACTCCCGACTCCCGACTCCCCAACACAAAGTTATTTATTGGGAAGGAAATAAAAACGGTTTAGCTAGGACAAAACTAGCAATAGATTTAGCATCTATTGGTTGTCCGACGAGAATGGCTTGTTCAAATTCCTGGGGTGTCATGAAGACTGTTTCTATATCTTCGTCCGCATCCTGACTAGGAGGCGCATCCAAAGGAACTAAATCTTGCGCTAAAAAACTATAAATAATTTCATCAGAATAACCAGGGGCAAGAAAGAATTGTCCTAGTTTTTGCCATTTTTGAGCGCGATAGCCTGTCTCTTCCTCAATTTCTCTTTGAATCGTGTCAAACGGTTCTTCGTTTGGCTCTACAGTCCCGGCAGGGAATTCTAAAATTCTGCCTTGTGTGGCAAAGCGATATTGCCACAATAAAATTAATTTACCTTCTGGAGTAATAGGAACAGCTAAAGCGCCTCCCGGGTGACGGACGCATTCCCAATCGCCTTCAACTTGGTTAGGTAAACGATAGCGATTGACTTCAAAACTAAATTTACGCCCTTGGTAAAATAGGCGATGTTTGAGCAATTGTGGCGGTTCTTGCATCATGTGAGGGAGTAGGGAACAAAATTCAAAATTCAAAATTCACGCATTGGGACAAGCACAAGTCGCAAGTCACAAGTTGCATTTAAAATACGCACCACTTAACAACCGTCAACTGTCAACCAACTACCAACTACCAATTACCATTTTTCACTGATAACTGTTCACGGATAACTGACTCCAGTACAGTCTACAGCTTGAAGTAGCATGGCGATCGCTTTACCGGATACAGGATCGATCCAATTCGGAGCAATTTCTGCTAATGGGACGAGAACAAAAGCGCGTTCTCTCATGCGGGGATGAGGTAGGGTAAGGTTAGGAGTATCGAGAATAAGATCGTCGTACAACAGCAGGTCAATGTCAAGCGTCCTCGCGCCCCAACGTTCTTGGCGCACGCGCCCAAATTTTGCTTCAGTTGCCAGTAGAATATCTAACAATTCCTGGGGAGACAGTTGAACCTGAAGTACTGCACAACCATTAATATAGTCTGGCTGCGGTGGTCCCACTGCTTTCGTGCGATACCAGCTAGACTTTGCTGCGATCGCAATCTCAGGCATCCCGGCTAAAGTTGCTAAAGCAGCCTCCACAATAGCCAAAGAATCACCAAGATTACTTCCCAGGGCGATCGCGCAATTAGTAATTGGTAATTGGTAATTGGTAATTGGTAGTTGGTAGTTGGTCACTGATAGCTGATAACTGACAACTGATAACTGTTTAATAGTGTGTCACTTAAGACTCAAATCTTAAACAGGGATTAAAATATGCAAGACGGTTATAGCTTTGAAATGGGATTCGTAGTAGTTACGCGCGATCGCGTTGGTGCGATCGGATTTATCCGCTATTTTGAGGAGTGAGCAACCAAAGCTGATGGAACCAGATTCAACAGGGCAAAGTCCATCTGGAAAATTTTCCGACCGCCACCATGGGCGATCTTCAGGTAGTTCCCAGAAATCGTCTATTAAATCTCGCTACAAACCCCTCTATTTTCGGTTCTGGTTTTGGTTGCTTGTGGGTTTTGGCGGCGGGCTAGCGGCATTGAGTAGTGTTTGGTTATCTATAGAGGGTAGTCTACCACCAGCCAATGAACTATTGGCTACTGTGCGGAGTCAAACGCTAACGATCGCGGCTGGAGACGGCACAATTTTACAGCAGCAAGGACCTGCAACTAGAGAACCGTTGAAAATAGAGCAAATTCCCAAACCTCTAGTTCAAGCTTTTATTGCTTCGGAAGACAGGCGCTTTTATCAACATCGCGGTTTCGATCGCCAGGGAATTTTCAGGGCAGTCTGGGCGAATTTGCGTTCGGCTAATTTGGTGGAGGGTGGTAGTACCATTACCCAACAATTAGCACGAATTCTCTTTTTAAATCAAGAGCGGAGTTTGTGGCGCAAACTGAAAGAGATCCGCGTTGCCATGAAGATTGAGGAGAATTTAAGTAAAGACCAAATTTTAGAGCGTTATCTCAACTCAGTTTATTTGGGACAAGGGGCTTATGGCGTAGCAGATGCGGCTTGGGTTTATTTCAGCAAGTCAGTTAACCAGCTGACACTATCTGAGATGGCAACAATTGCCGGATTAGCGCCAGCACCAAATTTTTATTCTCCTACAGTGAATAAATCGGCAGCAATTGGGCGGCGCAACATGGTATTGCAGCGGATGCAGGAGGATGGAGTCATTCATGCATCTGAGGCGATGGCAGCGAAAAATGCACCTTTAACGGTAAAAACAAGTTCTCCTAAACGGCTTCAAGCTAAAGCTTCTTACTTTACTACCTACATTCAACGAGAACTACCTAAATACGTTCCTGCGGATGTCCTTAAAGCAGGCGGACTGACTGTAGAAACTAGCCTCAATCCCAAATGGCAGCAAGCAGCGGAAGCAGTTGTGTTAAAAACTGTAACCGAGAATGGGAAATGGCAAAGATTCGGGCAAGCAGCACTAGTGGCGATCGATCCCCGTAACGGCGAAGTCAGGGCAATGGTAGGAGGGACGGATTTCGGCAAACATCAGTTCAATCGCGCCACCCAAGCCCAAAGACAACCAGGATCGACATTTAAAGGATTTGTCTATACAGCTGCGATCGCTAGCGGTCTTTCTCCTTACAAACAATACCTTGACTCTCCCTTCAAAGTCGATGGTTACGAACCGAAAAACTTCAGCGAGAGATTTCGGGGCGAAATGTCGATGCGGGATGCTCTTGCTGCTTCAATTAACGTAGTCGCAGTCAAGGTGTTAATGGATGTCGGCTTCGACCCTACAATTAAACTCGCGCAATCGATGGGAATTAAATCCCCCTTGATCCCCGCCTATTCCCTAGCTTTAGGTTCGGCAGAAGTCAATTTGTTGGAATTGAGCAGCGCCTACGGTTCCCTAGCAACTGGGGGAATGCATACAGAAGCTCATGGCATCCGGCGAATCCGCGATCGCAGTGGTAATATTATCTACGATGCCAAGTTTACATCTCGGCGCGTTTTAGACCCAGACAGTGCGGCGATCGCAACTTGGATGTTAAGAAATGTCATCACTGCTGGAACTGGTGGTGCGGCAGCTTTGGTAGATCGTTCTGTTGCAGGTAAAACTGGGACATCGGATAAAGCTCGCGATTTATGGTTCGTCGGCTACATTCCCCAACTCGTAACCGGAGTGTGGTTAGGAAACGATAACAATCAACCCACGGCAGGTAGTAGCAGTACGGCAGCCTATGCCTGGAATCGGTTTATGGTGCAAGCCGTGGAAGGCATGGAAGTAGAGAAATTTGCCGCTTTACCTAACTTAGACAACCGCAAACCTACGATTAAACGACAACCAGTTAAACCCAGAAGAATATCGATTGGCAAAATCACCGACCAAAATAGCGAAGGTGGTTCTCTACGCCAAGGAGAAAACTCAGAAAATTACCAACCTACCCGCAGAAGACGCAGACGCGATCGACAAAGCCAAGAACTGCGCCACAGTCGCTGGCGATCGCGTTTGCAGCGTCAGACCCCCACTGCCGACCCACAACGCTACAATCGACTCATGGATCGCTTGCGTCAAAATCGCATTCCTCGCCAACCAACCCTTGACAGTGACCAGTGACCAGTTATCAGTGACCAGCTATCAGCGCTCTCTTGCCAACTACCAACCACCAATTACCAATTACCACTCCTCACTGACAACTGATGTTTAAGGAATTTGTAAGAGTCCAAAAAAACATGACGAGCTAGACTGAAGGGGAACTCTCCTTGGAAAGTGCAGAGCTTAGCGTAGAATCTTATGGCACAGCAAAGCTTTGGTGTGATTGGACTAGCGGTTATGGGTGAAAACCTTGCCCTAAATGTCGAGCGTAATGGTTTTCCCATCGCAGTTTACAATCGCACTCCCGAAAAAACCAATGCATTCATGACAGAGCGGGCGCAGGGCAAAAATGCCGTCGCTACCTACTCTTTAGAAGAATTTGTCAATGCGCTAGAACGCCCCCGCAAGATTTTGATCATGGTTAAAGCTGGTGCGCCAGTGGATGCAGTAATTCAGCAGCTCAAACCCTTGTTGGATGAAGGCGACATTATCATTGATGGGGGCAACTCGCTGTATGACGATACGGCGCGACGCACTCGCGAATTAGAACCAGAAGGCTTCCGCTTTATCGGTATGGGCGTAAGTGGAGGCGAAGAAGGGGCATTGAATGGTCCTAGCTTAATGCCAGGGGGAACGAAAAGTTCCTACGAATATTTGTCACCGATTTTTAATAAAATTGCCGCTCAAGTAGAAGATGGTCCCTGCGTGACTTATATCGGTCCTGGGGGCGCAGGTCATTACGTCAAAATGGTTCACAATGGCATTGAGTACGGCGATATGCAATTGATTGCCGAAGCCTACAGCCTTCTCAAGGATGGTTTGGGCTTGGATAATCGGCAACTGCACGAAATTTTTGCCGAGTGGAATACTACCGACGAACTCAATTCCTACCTAATTGAGATTACCGCAGATATTTTTCGCTATATCGACCCCGACACCAAAAATCACTTGGTCGATATGATTCTCGATTCTGCCGGACAAAAAGGCACGGGGCGCTGGACGGTGCAAAGTGCTTTGGAATTTGGAGTATGTATTCCTACAATTACGGCAGCGGTAAACGCCCGGATTATGTCCTCGTACAAGCAAGAGCGGGTAGCTGCATCTCAAATGCTGCCTGGTCCTACAGGAACGTATCAGGGTGATACGAAGGCATTCGTCAATATGGTGCGGGATGCATTGTATTGTTCTAAAATCTGCTCTTACGCTCAAGGAATGGCACTGTTGGCAACAGCTTCCAAAGAGTATTCTTACGACCTGAATTTGAGCGAAATGGCGCGAATTTGGAAAGGTGGCTGTATTATTCGCGCTGGATTTTTAGGTAAAATTCAGAGTGCTTTCATTGAAAATCCGAACTTACCCAACTTGCTATTGGCTCCAGAGTTTAAACAAACAATTCTCGATCGCCAAGATGCATGGCGGGAAGTTTTAGCAGCGGCGGCGAAACTCGGCATTCCCGTACCTGCATTTAGTGCGTCGTTAGATTATTTTGACAGCTACAGACGCGATCGCTTGCCCCAAAACCTGACGCAAGCTCAACGCGACTACTTCGGCGCTCACACTTACGAACGTACTGATAAGGAAGGCTTCTTCCATACCGAGTGGACGAAGTTCTCCGAAGAATCAGTACAAACTTCTACCCCAGAACCGCTACAAGCAGATCAGCCGACGACTCCTCAACCAACGGGAAGTCGTTAGGAAAGATAAAGGGTGCGTTGATAACGCACCCTTTAAGTATTATTGATTAAAAACCAATTCTAATTTGCACGGAATTACGGCGTGGATAGTAGTATCGTCCGTGCCTGTAGCGGCGGTGGTATCTTTTTACACAATTATAAAGATTGTAGGA
>NZ_PYCI01000182.1:0-11460 GCF_003015105.1 Chroococcidiopsis sp. CCALA 051
CGGTGCTTCTTCTGGTGGTGGTTGTAGTGCCATCACCCCCTGCGGGATCAGCGTGACGTGCAGTTGCGGCAAAGATTGCAACTCTCCTAGCAGTCCTTCAACTTTGCTGTTGGAGATGTGGGCGATCGCTAAGTCAATCGCGCCATCGCTCCCAGTCGCCTCAAATAGTGCCAAATTTGCTCCGTCAAATGCCTTGGCAATTTCTAGGACTTGTTTGCCACATCCACGCGGAACCTGTATTAGTAACTGACGCACGTTATCCTTATATTTAGATGCGATCGCGCAAATATTAAAACTATTGCGGTTCCTAAGTTGATTCTGATTTAGAATCCGGCAAAGTTATAACCGACTCCGATTAACAGTCCTACATCTGTATCGTCTAGAAAAGCTGCATTTACAGCCGCAGTTGCCGTAAAGCGATCGGATAGAGGCACGTCTACGCCTCCCGTAAGCAGAAAGCCAACATCAGCATCGTCGCTCGCTTCAATCGCAACACCGCCTCCTAGATAGGGAGCTATAGACAAAGTTTCATCTAGTGGATCGACTGACCGGAAGGAAAAATCGTAGGTGAGGGGAAGCAGAATCACCGGATCGTCTTCAATTGCTACTGACGGTCGCGCTGATAGCACGTTTGCTAGCCCAATTTTGCTAATAACTGCAAAGCTAGTTTCACCGATCGCCGAGTCGCCACCTAAACCAATATTACCAGCAACACCGAGATAACTGGAGCCGCCACGGGTAGCTTGACCTGGATCGAGATCGACATCTGGGCTAGGGTCGTTCTCAGTCGGAGCGGGAGTTGGGGTAGTTTCGGGATATTGATATTGAGCGATATCGGTAGACAAAGCCTTTGCCTTGGTTGACGTTGTGCCAGGGGTAGGTACGGATTGGCTACTACCACGAGTCATTGTTTGTGCTTGTGCCGACAACCCGCTGCCGAAGACAGCGATACCTGTGGCTATTGGTGCTAACAATGCTAAACTCAGCGAAAGTTGCCGCGAAAAAATACTATTCACAGTGCCTCCTAAATAAATATTCTCGAATCGCCTCAGTATGCTTTTGTGTATGAGTAGTAAATAGCGTTGCGCGATCGCCGGAACGATTTAGCAATTTTTCCGTAAAAATCTTGACTAAATCGCTCATAAGACACGCAACGCTAGCATTTGTTGAAACAGGAGTTATGAACAACAGTTAACTCGGTTTAACTACCTGTGTTTTGAAGTTAGATCTAAATAGTGGAAAAGTCGGGGAGAGCAAGCGAAATTTTCCAAGAATCGCTCTTAAAGTTTAGATAGACATAGCAACTTCCTGAAAGGTTGAGTATATTTCGTTTACCAGCATTCTTGACTACCTATTAGATGACTTAAACTCAGCAGAATCGTTCGCTCGATTTCGCAAGCTATGCAATACGAGTAACTAAACCGTGGATAGATGTCAAACTCTTTCAATCTGGAAACATAGAAATAAATACATTTTTTTTGAAAATAAAAACGATGAAACGTAAAATGATTGTCGCTGCTGTGGGAGCTTTTGCAGCTATTACAGGTTTTACTAGCTCCGTTCGCGCCCAATCGCCGCAAGAATATACTTTATCTGGCGATTCTCTTGATGTGGAAAATTTAACAGTAGGAGACGATTACACAGAATTTTTTAGGAGAGGAGGCGATCGCAAAGATACGTCACTCAGTCTTGATAATCCTAATTTGAGTCAAGACGATAGTGTTTTCTATGATGGAGATGATGGTGTATGGCAAATTTCCGAACGAGTCGAGTTACAAGTCAACGAACCAATTGCGCCTCCAGTTTTTCCAGCTTTTCCACGACAAAACGGAGCATCAATAGTCAATGATATTGACAGGGCAGAGTTACAATACGAGCTGCTGGAATAAAATACTTGCCCTGCAAAAAATGCAATATTTAGTTCGTTCACGGATCGATTGCCAAATCGACCGGATGAGATTTACGTTCTCTGTGGAGCAACTTGAGCGTGATTCACCGCAGCAACTAACGAGACTCCACCCAAAATATTGCCGAGCAAGGTGGGAATTGCAAAGCGAAAATACGCTGTCCAATCAGTCGTTCCAGTTATCGCTATGTAGAGGACTTCAACCGAACCTGCAATGATATGAGGCAACTTTCCTAACCCGATAACAGCAGTGATGATAATAATCACCCACAATTGGGAAGACTCAGCCGCAGGGAGCAGCCAGACCATTAAAGCAATTAACCAACCTGCAAATGTTCCCTGCAAAAAAAGCTTCCAAAACCCTCCTGCCATAGCTTCTAGACCAATTTGGGCGAACTCTTTTTGCACTTCGGAAGGAAAAACCTCGACATATCCTACAATACAAGCAAACGACAGCGTACCTGACAAATTGCTGAGTAGTACGATCTCCCACAATCACAACACTTTCAGAAATGCTCTGCGGTTGCGACGAGATAGTAAGGGTAAAATTGCCGTCAGGGTGTTTTCAGTAAACAACTGCTGCCGACCCATAACCACAATGACAAAACCGATGGTGTAGCCAAAACTAGCAATAATATGTCGCCAAGGTTGGTCGGGTAAGTTTGCTAGTAGTAAGCCACGACCCACAAGTGAAAATCCCATCGAGAGTCCGGCTGCTAGTCCAGACCAAGCAAGGGCGGACACTGGACGACGTAATTCGCTCTCACCCTCAATCCGAATTGTTTCGTGAATGACAATGGCACTAGGACGGAGGCGTTCGGTAATTTCTCTTTCCTCGCGATCGCTTAATTGTAATTCTTCTTGAGAACGCAATTCTCTTGGTTCGCTGGCTTTATCTCGATGCCTCATATTAAATAAATGTCCTCATAGTTAATAGAATTCAAAATATTTACGATTGGGAATTCTGACGAGATAGCGCCTGAATCTCTTGACGCAAAGCTGTAATTTCGGCGTGTAGTGCTGCTATAGATTTAGCCCCTGCGATTTCCGCCTCGTCATCATCGGCATCGCGACCGATAAAAAATGTGGCGATCGCGGCTGTCAAGTAACCGAATACGGCAAAAGCGTACAATGCCAAAAAAAAGCAAAGCACTCGCCCCTCTGGAGTTTGGGGCCAATATTCCGAACCCATTGTAGTCATTAACATCGCCGTCCACCAGAGTGCCGAGCCGTAGTCGTTTAGACCGCGCCCATCAGGAGTATTGCTTTCAAATGCATACATCCCTGCTGCCCCCACTAGGGTAATTACCAGCGTTGTTGCTACAACATAGCCAAAACCACGACGACCTAAACTGGCGCTAATCGCCCGCATCCCCCGATTTGTGCGGGTAATGACACGTAGTAACCGAATGCCGCGAGCTGCCCGTGCAGTATTTAGCACCCGCAAAACGCGCACGAACCGGAACAGGCGCAGTGCTGGTAGTGGTAGAGCAATAACTGTCAGCCAGTTGCGTCGAAGATAGGCAAGTTTATGTGGAGCTAGAGTAAATTCGAGGATGAAATCTAGAATAAAAATTATCCAAATAACCGTGCCAAGTGCCGTGAGTAAGGGAGTCAAACCCCAAATTAACTCAACGATAAACAGCGCCAACCATGCAAAACCAAGCAGCAGCATAGGTGTTTCTAGCCAGTCTTCTAGCTGTTGCAAAATCTCCTGCCGTTCGCGATTGAGTAACTGTTTCTCTGAAGTTCTCATTTAGCAATGCTGGTTTTTCTTTTAGCGGTCATAGCTTCTGTTCTTTTGTCGCTTTTGTGGCGATCTCTTTGCGATCGCCTGCTGCATTTTAGGGAAAAAAGGTGTAAAACTCGTGGAATCAGTTAACTTGACAATATTGGTCAATCCATTGCACCGGATAGCGATTGCCTGCTTGCGCTAAAAAGTTATCGAGTTGTTGTATTGTCAGCGGTTCTGGCATTGGGTAACGTCCCTCAAGTTTCTTCAAGTCGGTGTAGTGGCGGGTATACGATGCTAGATCTCCAGGATAAGTCTGCTCGTTCACACCAATAAACTGACCGCGTTCGCGGGCGCGGTTGAGAATAGAACGCCATTCATCAAGAGAGGCTTGACCGAGTGCTTTCAAACCATTCGAGAACAGAGTCATGTAAATTTCATCGTAGGGCTTGGCAGTATCCAAATAGTTATTCAGCCGCTCCGCTGACATGCGATCGTTAAATACCGTCCAAAATGGTACTAATCCCAGGCGTAACGCCAACCAAGGCTGAAGGTAAACAAACGATTCTACCAAGAGGCGATCGCTGGGTAAACCGCGTTCCCGATACCACCAGCGATACAAATCAGCCACCAGTGGACTGAGATCTTGGGGAAAATCGAAAACAATCCGACGAACGCGAAAGCCGTGCTGACGGGCAAACTGCTCTACATCGTCGCGTAAAGCCCCTTCAAACCCCCATTCTGACTCTGGCAATCTACCATCTGGGGTAGGCGGTTCCCAATATCGGTGTTGAGATCCGTTCTGTCGCAGAAAGTCGGCGATCTGCTGGCTGTGCTGAAAATAATCATCTGGAGCTAATTTGCCTTTGCCACCAAATTGAAAGACATGGCGATCGCTAACTTGTGTGGACAACCAGCTATATTGACACTCAAGTAAGAATAGCGTCGCCCCTGGCTCTAAATTCTGCTGGAGAAACTGCTGGAATTGCGTGCCGAGACGAGTGCGCTTCACCCGAAAGTAAGTGACGCGGGGAACCTTTAAGCGATCTTGGTTCGGGTCGTGCATTTGGTACACGCACAGATCGGGATTATTTGCTAGCAGTTGTTGTACTCGTTCTTTAGCCCACTCTAGTTCCTGTTTTGGTTCGTCAGGGTCAACGGGGTGTCGCAAAGAAATGAGAAGTGTTTGCGGCAACCAGGGGATACCAAGTGCGGCACACAGATGCACGGCAGCACCATTAGAAGAACCAATGACGGCAGCAGGATAACGCCGTTGAGGATATTGGTTTACTACCCATTGGGACATGGTTTCTGCCCGCACGTCGTTTACAACGTTGGGCGAGGAGGCACTGATCCAGCCTGACCGAGTAGACAGATTTTTCCCAAGTTCTTTAGGGAGATAGCTAACGGCATTTGTAATCGAACCCACTAGAGATGGTGCAAACCCCCCAGAGCGCAGCTCTTTGCCGTGAAGGTATTTGGCAGTCGCCCGCAGCACTGTTGTTGCTGAGTCAAGATCCGTAATATATTTGGGCTTGACTCCCAATGATGCCAGTTGATTAGTTATTGTTAAATAGGGAGAGGGAAATTGCATACGCCTTCCTTGTAACTTACTGGCTGTTTTGTGATAACCCAATACGCTCGTTGCGCTAAAAACACTTGACTTCTCAATCGCGCAAAATTTACCTAGAAATTGCTCGTTATTAGTAGTATCTAAGTAAATGTTCTCATTAACTATGTATAGAAGAGTAGGCTTAAAATTGAATCGCTCCTTAGATAGATGGATAATTAATTCTTTGAGGAGAAGAACGACAGCAACTCAGTAATTAATCTGAAAAGAATGACTCAGTAAATCGCAATCGATAGTTAAAATTCTGAGTTATATGAAGCAATTTATAGAGAGTCAAGAAAAAGAAGCCCTTTGTTTCTCTTGAAGTTCGTAATTAGGGCGAACGCAAGTTCATAAGTCCAAATTATTTTGACATCATGACATTTTTCAAACAGCTATCGCTGCAAATAAATTACGTTTTCAAGTCGCTATTTTTTCTCCAGTATATACCGCACGCATTTTTCTATTCTTTAAAACGCGATCGCCTCCAGCGCCAATATCTTCCCGATCCATCTGCCAATCCGGTTATCCAACCTGGAAAATTACTTCAGGCTCAAGCAATAGACCGAGGTGCATATTTCTATTTCAAGCAAGCTGAACTAGAAATTTCTTTTCTCACTGCCGATCTGGTACGAGTGAACTGGTTTCCCGATCTACCACCGCTCCCCTATGCTGTTGTCGATCGCAACTGGGAGACTGTTGAAACAACCCTATCAGAAATAGGTAACGGTTGGGCGATCGCCAGTGATGCATTGAGCGTGACTGTTGGTATAGATGGCAGCCTCAAATTCTGCGATCGCACGGGGCAAATCCTCAGAATAGAATTACCACCCCAGCGACAAGGGGAAAAATGGCTACATCGATCGCAGTTGCGCTCGGAAGAACGCATTTATGGGTTAGGAGAACGAGCATCATCTCTAAATTTACGCGCTACTAAGGACGAGCTACAAAAGCCTAAAACCTACCAGATGTGGAATCGAGATCCTGGTGGTAGGTATGCACCAGGGACAGATCCAATTTATATCTGCATTCCGGTTTATTTAGGATTGCACGATTGGGGCAGTTACCTGATTTTTTATGAAAACTCTTTTCGGGCTGAATTTACATTTGCAGACATGGCGATCGCCAACTTTGCTGGTGGGTCTCTGCGTTACTACATGACGATTGGCGAACCATCACAACTAAGCGATCGCTATACCCAGTTAACAGGACGTGCGCTGCTACCCCCGCGCTGGGCATTAGGCTATCACCAATCGCGTTGGGGATACCGCACAGAAGCAAACGTGCGCCAAGAAGTCAAGGCGTTTCAAACTTACAATTTACCCTTAAGCGCCGTTCATCTCGATATTGATTGTCAAGTCGGACATCGCGCCTTCACGATTGACCCCAAACGCTTTCCCAAGATCGACAGTTTCACCCAAGAACTAGCAGAAACAGGCGTGCGGTTGATTGCAATTAATAACCCTGGTATTAAGTCCAGCCGTAAAAGTAATTTATTTTTAGAAGGACAAGTCCTAAACGGCTTTTGCACGTATCCTACGGGAGAACTAGCGATCGCCTCTGTGTGGGCGGGACCAATGGCATTCCCTGACTTTACTAACCCCAAAGTGCGGGCGTGGTGGAGCCGTCAATATGCCTATTTGCTGGATGTAGGAGTCGCGGGATTTTGGCACGACATGAACGAACCTGCGGCATTTGTTTCCTGGGGCGATCCCTCCTTACCTCAAGTCGCACAACATTGTTTGGAAGGCAGGGGGGGCGATCATCGCGAAGCGCATAATGTCTACGGGTTACTAGAAGCTGAAGCTGCCTACGAAAGCATTCGTCAATATCGACCGCAACAACGCCCCTTCATCGTATCGCGATCGGGTTGGGCGGGATTACAGCGTTATGCGTGGACTTGGACGGGGGATACCATCTCGACCTGGGAAGCATTGCGCCAGACAGTAGCAACAGTCGTCGGATTGGGATTATCAGGTATTCCCTATACTGGTCCCGATATTGGCGGTTTTCAAGGCAACCCCTCAGCCGAACTCTATCTGCGTTGGTTTCAGATGGCAACGTTTTTGATGTTTTGCCGAACCCACAGTTCCACTAGCGTTGCTCCGCGTACACCTTGGACTTATGGCGAACCTTATTTAAGTATCGTCCGTAGCTTCTTACAATTACGTTACCGATTGATGCCTTACTTTTATACCCTAGCGTGGGAAGTAACCCAAAAAGGATATCCACCCGTGCGTCCTTTATTCTGGGGCGATCGCGGCGATCGCGCCCTTTGGGATATAGAAGATGCTTTTTATTTGGGTGACGCGCTGCTTGTCTGTCCAGTTGTCCAAGAAAAAGAGCGATCGCGATCGCTTTACCTACCTCAAGGATATTGGTACAACTTCTGGAACGATACGGCGATCGAAGGAGGAAAGACAATCGAACTAGATTCCCCACTCGAACAAATTCCCTTATTAGTAAAGGCAGGAAGTATTTTACCAATGGAAGAAGATCGGCAACTCATTCTTCACCTTTACTCACCTGTGAAGAGAGCAGAGGAGCAGAGGGGCGGAGGGGCAGAGGAGAATAGTTACCACCAATTACCAATTACCAATTACCAATTACCAATCCAAAATTCCTACACCCTCTACACTGACGCGGGAGATGGTTATGGAGAATCTCGGCGCGATCGCTTCACTCTGACTCAGTATGAAGACAGTTTGGAACTGACATGGGAACAGCAGGGAAACTATGACTTCCCTTATCAAAGCGTACAATTGCACGTACATGGCGTGTCGTTGCAGCAAGCCTGGGTAGACGATCGCGAAACACCCGTACAGGGACAACAACTACAATGCCATTTCTTTCACAGAGTTCGATTTCGCTGCGATTGATGAACTTATTATCGTCGTGAAGTGGCGATCGCTTTTTTCTGTCTGAGGATACTTCTTCCACGAAATCTGCACCTTTTTTCATCAATATATATTTTGGATACCCAAAAGAGGGCAAACGTCTGCCTAAAGTCTCAGCTCGGACATTTTTTAGCCAGTACCAGTCAAAACTCTTCGTTTAATAGATTGTAGGATGGTCTTTATGAGTCAAAAAAATAGCCCAAAAGAATATTCAGCATTAACAATACCTTTCTTAACAGCAGCAATTCTTGTCACTCCCATGCTTTCCGTCAGTGCGATTGAACTGCAAAATAGTACGTCTTCCAGCTCAAACAGTACATTGGCATCTATAATAGGAACTCAAATAGCTCAACAGTCGTATAGTTGTCACCAAGTCATTGCCCAAAGAGGTTTATACGTTCGAGAAAAGCCCACAGTTTATAGTAATGCAGTTGGGATCGTTGCCTACGGGCGTAACGTAGAAGTTGCAGGCGGGATTACAAATAACTGGGTTCCTATTTCTGCACCTTTAAAGGGATATGTTTATGCAGATTGGATCGGTCGCTGTCAAGCTAAAGCCCCACCACCCAGCAGTTGCCGTCGAGTCGTTGCCAATCGAGGAATTCCAGCTCGACAAGAACCTTCTAGTGACAGTAAAGTGGTCGGATATATCTCTAGTGGTCGGAGAGTCATACTCACAGGTAGAGGAGCAAATGGTTGGGTTCCAATTTCCATTCCTTTTAAGGGATATGTACCATCAGCTCAACTGGTTTACTGTCGGAATTTTCCTGGCTAGCTTGTTGGCGATCGCAGAGAATATCATGGCTATTAATCTACACGTAGGTAGGCAGGCTATTTAATTTAGAAGGAGATAACAAGGGCAAGAAAACTCAGCCTTTCACTCTAGGTACAAAAAGTTATCTCCTTACAGCTATTAAAACTAGCTCATGCTCTAACTTTCTTACTAGCGAGTAGTATCTCTCCGCTTCCTACCGCCTGCTAAACCTGCTAGACCAAATAGACCAATTAATCCCAACCATCCCCAGTCAAACCCGCCATCAGTATAAACCACTCTTGGCGCAACTGTGGTTGGAGGAACGGGAGTTACTGGTCTTGGCGCACAGGAATACAAAGTGAAAATTAAAACTACTGCACTCAAGATGAGGACACTAGCACTCACAATTTTAGGTAGTTTGAAACTCATCATAATTTAAGTGTTTTTTTGCTAAAAACCGCTCGAATTCAGAGCTTTGATGCTGAAAGTCTTATCTGGATTTTTGAAGCTCTCAACATCAAGTAAAAATGCTATCAACGATAACCCGTGCGATCGCTTTGGTTGGGATCTCTATATGCAGTAGGTTCGCGATCGCCAATACCATTCATTGAATCGGGATCTCTATATGCAGTAGGTTCGCGATCTTCAATCCGATTTCCTAAGCGAGCGTCTCGTTCTACCACGGGTTCTCGGCGCTTGTTCTTACCCCCTAGACCAGCCAGACCAAATAAACCAATCAATCCCAGCCAGCCCCAATCAAAACCATCATCATCATCTTCATAAATGTCTTCACGCTCGACTTCAGGTGCAATAATCTGGGCGTTAGCAGGTAGATTTAGCGGTAGAATTGTGGCACTTACTGCGATCGCACTGATGCCAATGATTTTAGAAAAACTAGAAAATCGCATCGTTCATCTTCTCCTTATGTATCTACTTTTTTATTAATTTATATACTTACCAATCTAAAATAGATCGTTCTTTAGCTATAAAGATAGTTTTGCAATCTCGTTCTAAAGAAACAGATTTTTATCAATCTTTATTTTGCAAATCTTTATAACAATATTTCAAAGAAAAAGCTCATTTAAAGAAAACTTATCATCTACTTTTCTCCATCGAATAGACATGATGAGTCCCTGTTTCAACTTTCAACTTATTATTTACTTTAAGCTTTTGAAAGTTTAGAGTTTATGTAACAATATTCAGGTAGATTCGCGGGCTTGTGTCAGTGTGAACAGAGTGATTTCAGGCGGGCAGTTGATTCTGATTGGTATGATGCTGAAACCAATCCCTCGGTTCACGTAAAGCTGGTTTCCTGGCTTTCCATATCCATCACTCCAGCCGTCAGCATGAACCCGATCTTCCTTAGTAAAAGTCAACCAAGACCATTCTGGAGTGAATGGTAGGCGAATTTGTCCGCCGTGAGTATGTCCTGCTACAGCCACAGGTGCAGTGCTAGTGGGAAATAGGGCAAAAGATTCGGGATTATGCATCATGACAAACCTGGGCGCTGAGTCCGGTACTTCAGCCAGTGCTGCTGCTGGTTTATCCTCATTAGCCCAATGCGATCCTACACCTACT
The DNA here is from genome assembly GCF_003015105.1 of Chroococcidiopsis sp. CCALA 051. NCBI lineage: Bacteria > Bacillati > Cyanobacteriota > Cyanophyceae > Chroococcidiopsidales > Chroococcidiopsidaceae > Chroococcidiopsis > Chroococcidiopsis sp. CCALA 051. The sequence goes on from NZ_PYCI01000182.1 coordinate 10,477, forward strand.
AAATACATGCGATCGCTTTTAGCTGACGATCGGCTTTGACCTTGGGACGGTACGAGTTCTACAGCCTCATTTTTCAGCACTTGCACGCCTGCTGCTTCCAGAGATTCAGCTAATTTAGCGGCTAAAGTCACATTTGGAGGAGCATCCTTTGCTTTCATACCATAATCGTGATTGCCCAATACGGCGTAGGTAGGGATACCAGAGGCAGGCAGCGGACGGACAAGTTCGATCGCCCGACTAATTTCTTCGTTAGGGTTCTCGCCAGGAGAGTAAATAAAGTCGCCAATAATCAACGCGATCGCGGGACGCTCTTTAACTATTTGCCGAACAATGCGATGAATAGTAGGAGTGTTGTCCAGCCACATTCCCACCTGCCAATCACCAATAACCGCAACTTTTTGCCCTGACCAAGCAGCAGGTAAATTGGGAATTGCTGCAACTTGTGGTTCTACGTCAATTAGGTATGGTTCGAGCAAACCCCAAATCAAAATTGCGCCAATTAACCCCAATAAGCTGAATAGAACGTACTTAATTCTCTTCATAGTTGGCTTGCTAATTCTATAGATGCAAACTACTTCATACCGATCGCTGCATCCTTACGCCGCTCGATAGGTAGCGAAGCTGCCTGCCAAGCATTCCAAGAACCAGGGACGTTGATGACCTGCTCGAAACCATGCTTTTGCAGAAGACTGGCAGCGATCGAAGCCCGATAACCGCTGCCGCAGTAGGTGGCAATTGTTTGCGTTTTATCTAACTCGTCAAGATGTTCCTCTAAATGCGGTATGTAAATGTGTTTCGCACCAGGCACGTTACCGTTGCTGTACTCTTCATCCGAGCGGACATCTAACACCGTAATATCTGGATCGTCTTTGTGCTGGTTCAACTCATGCACAGTCCACTCACCTAAGTGTTTCAGGGGTAAACCTGCGTTTTGCCAACTCGTCATGCCATCGTGGAGATAGCCTGCAATGTTGTCATAGCCCA
>NZ_PYCI01000028.1:0-55794 GCF_003015105.1 Chroococcidiopsis sp. CCALA 051
TTGATTAAATCTCATCCCAACTACCAAAGTCTACGTTCCTACGGCACTATCGCCGCCTGATTCTGTCCGATGTATTGTTATAGGTAAAGTCGCAATTAAATAACGAATAATTTTGGCAGCAATCTGAGGTTTCGTTTGATATGTATCTTCTGACTTTAATTTCTCCTTTGGTTTGTAGACCTCAAATGTCAATGGAAATGGGCTCTTCCGAGCTTTTGGTGATCCAGTGATGCCGTGAGGAACTGATGATTCTTGGACGCTGCCTATGAAGCTAGGATAAAGCGTTTGCTGAGTAATTCTAATCCAGCTCGTCCATACATTTGCCGCTTCAACATCTTCAATCGATTATTCAACCCTTCCACAGGACCATTACTTACATTTGACATCATGCTTGCCTTGACAGCAGCATAGTCATTAAAAAGACCTTCTGCAAACGTTTGAAAGGGCTTGAATGAACTTTTCAGCGCTTTCATTAACCAAGCTTCAAACGCCTCACCCTGTTGCTGACGCAGTAGTCGTAAAAACTCATCTGCTAGCTCAACGGCAATTGCTATGTCTGGGTGCTGTGTTACTAGCCGCCTCAACACTTCGGTGTCTTCGCGCTCTCGATTCTCCTCCCGCTTCACAATCAAATAGCTGGCTCGACGGGCAGTCAAAGGCGGAGACTGTGTATCGATTACTTTCACCGAACTTTGAGTAGAATGCCCTTGTTTGGCAGGCAGACCCTAAGAGGAACGCAATTGACCAATATAGCGAGTTAGAGTCCGCTCACTGCCATTGTATCCCTGCTGTTGCAGCAAGATCAGCAGCAGTTTCGGCTGCCGGATGCCCCCATTCCACCACTCTAGGAGAAGCTGTTTGTAAGGGTCAAGAACACTCCTACCAAACGATTTGCGTCGCGGCAATGTCGCTGGCAAGTTTGGTAGTGCCAGATAACGTTGTACAGTCCGAACACTGACTCCGACTTCTTGGGCGATAGCGATATGAGACCACTGTTGCTGGTGCAGTCTCTTGACCTGCTGCTGTTGTTCAATCCGTTGTTCATAAGTAGCCTGGGTCTGAGCTTGAGCCTTTGCTGTTGCAGTTGGCTTCGCCCTCACGGTTGCCGCTTCAGATGCAGTGGCAAGTGAGCGCTGCTGTTGTTCAATGACTTTGAGATCGGCGCTGTAGCCGATGAGCACTTTTTCCAAAGTTTCAGCTAAGTTTTGCACCAGATGAAATCGGTCAGCCACTTGCATGGCATTGGGTGCGCCTTGGCTCATTCCACTTCGATAGACTTTAGAACGATCTCGCGACAGGACTTCCACCCCAGGATGGTGCACTAACCACTCTGTCAATATTTCGGCTTTGCGATCTGCTAGTAGAGCTATCGGTTGATGCTGTTCGAAATCGACCAGGATGGTGCCGTATTGCCGCCCTTTACGAAAAGCAAAGTCATCAACACCCAGAAGTTTCGGCACCTTGAATTGCGGTAAGGGTAACTTTTTCAGGTGGTTCAACAGGGTACTACCACAAGCCCGATAGCCGAGTTGGTGAACCAGGCGAGTCCCTGCGGCACCACTATCAGGCTAAACCAATGGCCTGTAAGCGCTGAACCAATCGAACGGTCTTTCTTGCCCAAGGCGCGGCGACTCCTGAGAGTCGCTCCGTGAAAATGCGACGGGTACAGGCTGAATTAACGCAAAAGAATTTACGCACTTGTAATTGGAGGGACATGCTGTATTGTGCCAACACCAAATCCTGCAAAGTTCGCTCGTAACGGCTATGAACATGACGGCTTAAACTCGTGCATACCGGACATCGTGCAATGGTTTGTGTAGAAGAAACTGTCACACGCAAGTGAGTGTTAGCTGTATTCAAGTTCCAGCTTTCTAATCGAATCTGTTGGGTATCTGGCAGGAAATGTTGAAGGAATTCCACGACTTCTTAACTATACTGAAAAGGGGAATATCTCGATCGTGGCGTAAGATCACCAAAAGCTCGGAAGAGCCGAAATTCCCTGACGCTTGAAGGTGGCGATGGTAGCAAAGCCTTCGGGAATGTCAGCACTGACTTGACCGAGAGCTAGCAGGGTTCCTAAACCCAGAGAAATCGTAGAACCAGTGCCGATTAGTAAGCCATCGCTAAATAGATCTACGGCAACACCGAAGAAGATAGCCCAAGCTGCTGTGTTACCTTGAGCTTTTCCCAAACGGCTTTGTACTAAATGAATTGCTCGGTCTAAAGCAACAAAGGAAGCACCACCAGCGAAAAAGCACAGAATGACGACCCAAGGAGGATTAGCTTGAAGGATCTGGGGCATCAATTCTACTCCTACCACTGCTAGCACAATGCCACCCGCTCCATGCAATGCCAGACTCAACAGACGTGTCGAAACGCGATAATATTCTGCAATCAACCCGCCAATAAAGTTGCCAATTGCGGGTAAGGCGGACAAAGCTAGGGCGATGAGATACTCTTCCACAGGGCAAGCTCCCAACACTAGATAATCAACATCAGCCCGATGAGCTACTTGCTCCAATAAATCCCAACAATTGAAGCAAGTAGATAACTGCAAATACAGCGAAGAAAAGTCCAGCTAGTACCGTTCCTCCCAAGATAAACTTGGATGGTTGCAGTTCTTTTGGTAACATCCGATGATTTAGGTAAAGCGTGAGTCCGGTGACAATTGGGATGTGTGCCGCTTCAATTGCGCCTGCGGTTTGCAGCAAGCCAACAGGTTGACCGAAAAACAGATAAACGGCGATCGGTAAGGCTACTAGCAGCACGATAATGTAGAAACGCTGCAAGAACTTTTCCTGAGTCCAGCGCCCCCGTACCCCGAAGCCTTGCAAAAGAATCTGCGTGCCATCGGCAAACATCCGTCCAAAACCATCTTCAACAGAAAGGACGGTGCTACAGAAGGTAATAAAAACGATCGCGATCATGAACCAGAAGCCAAAAGGTCCCCAAATATCGCCTAATAACCGTCCCAGAGTCTCTGCAACCTGATTCTCTCTCGGTACGAGTCCCTGCGGGCGCAGCAATTCACCGCCGAGAATTAGAAAAGATAACGCCGCCAACAGCGCACCCACTACGGCTAAGGTATTAGAGATCAGCGTTAGACCCATCCAGCCTTGCAGCTTTTTTTTCTCTTCTCGATTCAGTTGTTTGGGATTTATCCTCTGTCTGCCCTCAACGCTAGCCGCACCGTAACCTCTGGCTTCTACCCAGTAGGAGTACCACATTAACCCAGCTGCCCCTGCTAGCATAAACCCCAGCCAAGGCAGTATTTCTTCATACTGTACGTTTTGCGGGATTTGCGGTACTATGCCATTGGCTAATTGGCGAAAGCTAGGAAAAACAAAAATCGCCGCCGTGACCACCGCGATCGTGCGAGCAATACCGACATAAGAAGAAATCTTTTCGACGACGTTGTATTGCCCGAACAAAACAATCGCTGCCGTGACAGCGATGATAATTACCGTCCATAGTTGGTTTGTTCCCCCAGTCACTAAAACTAGTGCTGTAGCAGCGGCTCCTGAAAGTCCAGCAACAGTAGAGACTGCGACTACAGCTTGCGGCAGTAAAATCAGCCAGATCGACCAGTTTTTCGGACCAGGCAGTTGCTTAAAACCTTCGAGAATTGTTGCCCCCGTACAGACTGTAAACCGCCCTACCTCACCGTTAATAAACCATTTCAGGATGACGGCAGCAAGTAGCGCCCACAGCAGAGAGTAACCGTAAAGAGCGGCAATTCTCGGCGTGAACAGCAATTCCCCCGAACCAGCCGCAGAAAGCATCCACAAAAAGCTGGGACCCAGCCATTTGAAGCGATCGCCTCCTTTGGGTGGCTGCGGTACTTGCACGGCATTGCCCTCCTCCCAGTCGCTAGCAGTCTGCTGGGTTGAAGAATCGCGCTCGTTCCTACTGCTCATCTTCGTGCTACCTCATTGGATTTCATTATTAGTGGATTAATGGCTTGGCATCGTTAAACCAGTCAGAAGGCACTCAGTTTCAACTGGGAATGACTAGTTGTAACAATAAGCAGTAATCGTGGAAAACTAGGGGAGAAGTCTACGATTTGTGTCGTTGACGCTTACCAAAAGCCTTGGCAATTTGTCCGATAACCAAAGGCACAAAACTCATGCCAATAATTAACAGCCAGCCATTAATTTCAGGGTCAGCCGTTCTAAGTGCAGCGGACAGGAAAGGTACGTAAACGGCAATCAGCAGCAATCCCGTGCAAAGGACAAGCGCCTCCCAGACATAAGGATTTTGGCTAATCTCATTGCGGAATAAACCAGAATTGCGATCGCGCATATTAAAAACGTGCCAAAGCCGCGTAAAACCTAAAGTCATAAATGAAACCGTGACGGCTTGACGTTGTGTTATCCCCAGCCAGGTCAGGGCAATAATAAAAGCAGCCCCTAATGTGACGGCAATGACTAAACCGTAACCCGCGATCGCCAACCAGTGACGGCGAGTTAGGATCGGCTCTTTTGCCCGCCGAGGCGGACGCTGCATCAGGGCAGATCCCCCCTCTCCGACACCGAGCGCCAGTGCGGGAAAGGCATCGTTCACCACATTGATATATAAAATCTGAAGCGGCAGCAGTGGTAAGGGTGCGTTCAACAGCGAGGCGACAGTAACGGCAATAATCTCGCCCACGTTGCCGGAAAGCAGATAAATAGTAAACTTACGGATGTTGTTAAAAATCGCTCGTCCTTGTTCGACCGCCGCCACAATGGACGAAAAGGCATCATCTTGAAGCACCATATCAGCCGCATCTTTAGCAACTTGCGTTCCCCGTTGTCCCATTGCCACGCCAATATCAGCCTTTCTCAAGGCAGGGGCATCGTTTACGCCATCACCCGTCATGGCTACAACTGCCCGATCGCGTTGATGCAGGGTAACGAGATTCAGCTTTTGCTCTGGACTAACTCTAGCGAGAATTGAGGCTTGTACGATGCGGCGGCGTTCTTGGGGCGATAATTCATCGGGGCTTTTGAGGTCATTGCCTTGAACCACATCCGCCTCTGCGTCATCAGTCAAACCGACAGCGATCGCAATATTGCGTGCGGTCACGAATTGGTCGCCAGTCACCATCACCACCCGAATCCCCGCTGCTTGACATTCTTTAATAGCCGGACGCACATCTGTACGTGGTGGGTCGAGCAAACCGACAACGCCTAAAAAAGTCAAATCTTCGTAGGGTTTAACATCCTCAGTTGCAACAGTTTTTTGCGCCAGGGCGAGAATTCTCAAACCTTGCGCTGCCAAGCGATCGCCCCGTGCTTGCCATTGCTGTCGGTCGCCCTCGCTCATCTGTTTTTCGTCTGAGTCCGTCAGGATGTGGGTACAAGCCTGGAGGACAGCTTCGGGTGCGCCTTTGACAGCAAATCGATACTGACCGTCCAATTCGTGAATAGTTGCCATCATTTTCAAGTCTGGATCGAATGCCTCTTCCCGCACTTCTGGCATTCGTTCGAGTAACTGCTGGCGCTGAAGTCCGGCTTTCGCCCCCGCGACTAAAAGCGCCACTTCCATCGGATCGCCAACGACTCGACTCTCATTCGATCCTTCCGGTTGCAAGGCAGCATTGTTGCACAGCACCCCAACTTCTAGTGCTGCTTGGCAAACTCGATCTTCCAAAGGATTTATCGTTTGGCGATCGCGTTTGAATTCGCCTTTAGGTTCTAAACCTTCCCCAGTAATTTCAATCTCGCCAGATAGCACCAGTCTGCTAACTGTCATCTGATTTTCAGTCAGCGTCCCAGTTTTATCGGTATAGATGACGCTAGTTGCTCCTAAAGTTTCCACGGCGGAGAGCTGATTAATCAGGGCATGACGCTTTGCCATCCGCCACATCCCCCGCGCTAAAGCAACCGTAGCAACAATTGGTAACCCCTCTGGAACCGCTCCCACAGCTAGGGCGATCGCGGTTTCCACCATCACGAATACGTCTCTACCGACCGCAATACCAGAGATTGCAACTACGACGACGATCGCGATCGTTACCCAGACCAACCACCGTCCCAATTCGTCTAGCCGCTTTTCCAAGGGTGTCTTTTCTGCTTGTTGTCTCGCTCGCTGAGTCAACTCAGAAATGTGTCCCAACTCTGTCTTCATCCCAGTTGCTACTACTACCCCTGACCCAGAGCCGCGAGTCAGAGCAGTTCCCTTGTAAAGCATATTGTGCCGCTCTGCCAAAGAAACGTCTGAATCCAAAGGTTTCAGGGTTTTGCCAACCGGAACCGATTCCCCCGTAAGCGATGACTCGTTGACTTGTAGATTTGATGCTTCAATTAGGCGCAGATCGGCTGCGATCGCATCACCGCTTTCTAAGACGACAATATCTCCTGGTACTAGTTCTTCTGCCGGAATTTCTTGCACCTCTCCGCCGCGACGCACTTTGGTAGTAGTGCTGCTGAGTTTTTGCAGTGACTCCATCGAGCGGATGGCTTTGTACTCCGTAAAAAAACCGATCGCAGTATTAATTAAGATCGCAATTAGGACGGCAATTCCCTCAACCCACTGGCTAAAGGCAAATGATAGACCAGCGGCGACAGCTAATATAGCGATAATCAGACTTTTAAACTGCTCGACTAGGATTTGCCAAGCACTTCTGCCTTTTGCCTCCTGCAAGCGATTCTCACCATATTGCTCGCGTCGGCGTTCGACTTCTGATTCCGAGAGTCCTTGCTTGGGGGAGACATCTAACTCGTCAAGAATTTCTTCTGATCCACGAGTCCAAGGTCGATCGGGAAGCTTTGCCATGAATGCTGCTCCGCATTATCAAGTTTGCAAATGCATCAGACTTTCAAGCATTCCTCTAAATTAGCCGTTATTGTTTGTTTTCACGATTTATCAGAGGAAAGGATTCGATCGCTTGCTTTTTTGGCGACTTTTTCGACCAGCCAGTTGCACGCGCCTTGTGCCTGATGAAGGCAATTCTTTGCCTTCATCCACGCAGCTTGGAGGCGATCTCAGCAACACGATGTCCCAAGGCACGGGCTATGTCTAAATCCTCACTCTTGGGCTGAAGTTCGCCTTTCCCTCCCGCGATGGTAGTTGCACCGTAGGGTGTGCCGCCTCGTGCTTCTGTATGGATCATCTCCGGTAGCGAATACGGTACGCCGACAATTAACATTCCTAGATGTAATAAGGGAACCATCATCGTCAGCAGCGTTGTTTCCTGACCTCCATGAGTGGAGGCGGTTGAGGTAAACAAGCCTGCTGGTTTGCCTTCCATCTCACCGTTTAGCCATAAGCTAGAGGTAGAATCGATTAGTTGTTTCATTTGTGCCGTCATATTGCCGTAGCGCGTCGGAGAGCCAAAAATGACTCCATCTGCCGATCGCAGATCGTCAACGGTACAAATAGGAATGTCCTGCTGTTGCTCTCGTACTTGACGAGCCGCTTCGTTTTGGTCGATGATTTGATCGACCGCTTCAAATTCCTGAACGCGACGTAGCATCACTTCAGCTCCAGGGATTTTGCTGGCTCCTTTGGCAACAGCTTGCGCCAGTTTTAAGGTATGACCGTACATTGAGTAGTAAACAACCAAAATTTTCATCATTCCTCCAAAATCGATCGCTTCAATTTTTCTGTCTAGTTATTGGGTCAGGTTATCTAAAGGTAGAGATTGCACTAAACTCAAAGTTAAAGGTGGTTGACTAATAAACCGAGCATAATCAGCACTCAGATAGGGACGGTACTGCTGAGAAGTAGCAATGTAAGTTTCAAAAAAAGCCACGCTCCAAGCTCCCAGATAGCCACGAGCCAAGGCGGGATCTGGACCGATGACTGATTCGGGAATGGGTAAAGGTTCGCTACCTGGATCGGATTTATCGGCAGCAGAAAAGTGGGTTCCACCTGCGAGTAAGAGAAGATATTTATTCCGAGCAGTCAGCCATGTAAAGGGTAAAATTTGTTCTGGTAAAGCAGGTGCAACTTTATCCTCGCTGCTACTAGCGATCGTCACCGGAATTTTTATTTGACTCAACCCAGCTTTACCAAAAAGGGAGCTACCAATCGGATTAATCGCGATCGCCGCCTTAATTCTTTTATCCCGTAAATTATACTCAGTGCGCGGTAATTCTAGAGTCCGACACTGAAGTAGTAGAGACAAATTAAAAGTCTCGCCCAAATTCTGACACTCTTGTTGCAGTTGGTCGAAATTCAACCTAGCACCCGCTAAAGCCAATGCTGTATAACCGCCGTAGGAATGCCCGACAACTCCGACTTGTTGTAAATTCAGAGCAAAAGATGAATCGGCGCGATTCAGCTGTGCTAAAACATCGAGCAAATACGAAACATCCAGAGGACGATTGATAAACTCTCTTGGAGGTGTGACGGCAGTAGCACGACCATTTAGCAGCGATCGCAGTTGTTCGGCATTGCTATTGGGATGTTCGGGAACGGCAACGGCAAAACCATAACTAGCTAACTGCTGGGCGAGATATCTAAAAGTATTGCGGTCTGAACCTAACCCGTGGGAGATGACAATGATTGGAATTCGGAATTCGGAATTCGGAATTCGGAATTGTCTCCCTTGTCTTCCTTCTGCCTCCTGCCTTCTGCCTCCTGCCTTCTGCGGTAAATAAAAATCGGCAATAAAGGCGCGATCGCGGCTGCTGTCGTAAAGCTCTAAGGTGCGTTTCGTCCAAGTAAAACTTCCTCTTTGGCGCAAGTCTGGCAACTGGGAGAAATTGGCTGGCTGTTGGTTAATGGCAGCGGCAGCCGATTGTCTTTGTACCAGAGCGATCGCTTCGTTTGTGCGATTGATGACAGCTTGTAATTCTTCGACAATCTCTAAACTTTGCCCTAGATTGACTCGAATTCCATTTGTGGGAAACTGACGCAAGACATCGAGTAGGGTGAAGCCTTGGCGATTTTCTGCTGCGGCTAAGATGAGCGCCGAGCGAATGGCGTAAAATCCAGGTTCTCTAGCTTCAGTCCGAATCAGTTGTCCCAATCGTTGTAATAAGGTTTCGCCAATTGAAGAGTAAAGAAATTGAGAAATTGCCACTGGACTGAGATCCACTGGTGCAGTCAGTATGTCTCGTAGCCGCGCTAGTTGTGCGGGGGTGAGCCTGCGGGCGTAATCGATCAGTCCGCCTTCAATTTCACCCGTTTTGGCAAACTCTGCCAAGTTCTCGATCGCCACCGAACTTTCAAAAGCGCCGTAGGTCGCGTAAATGCGATCGGCTGCGACTGCGGTTTGAACTCCCGTAGCTGGAAATAACAATAACGAAAGTGCAATTCCCAAAGATTTATAGAGTTTTGAGCTGAGAAATTTTTGCAACACAGTTAAGACATAAACTAAAATCTGGTTTCGTACTCCACTAGCAGCCGACTCTCACCGCTCAAGTTGGTAGAGCCACGTACCAAAATTTGGTCGTTGAGGCGATAAATTAGGTTGTAACGCAAGGGATCGTCAGCAGCAAATACCCGCGAGAGGGAGACAGAGAAATCGTTGGTGATGGCAAACACTGCCTCTGCTGCTAAACCGAGAACAGAAACGTTTTCTGTTGGATCGGTCACGATTGTAGGAAACAGGCGTAATTCATCGATACCTAAAGCCTCGCCAATCTCGGTAATATTGTCTTGGAAGTTGGACAGTAGGGCAGATCCTGCAATTGTGGCAAGCCCTAGTGTAGGATCTCCTCTACCCAGGGTATTGATAAAGGAACCGCCTAAAAGCGCGACGATCTCTGCTTCGCTGCGATTCGGTTCGCTCGTCAGTTCTAGGTTATCCGCCAATTCACTCGCAGGTCCCTCTACTGCTGCTTGCACGCGCACGGTGCGGAAAGTGCCGAAGCTGGTAGCCCCAACGTCGCGGATCTCGCCAGAAAAAGGTGTAGTGGGAACCTGCCCAATACCACCAGTTGTCTCCGGTACGGTTGCTACCAAAGTCACGTCAAGGATGGGGTCTAGTCCTCCTTTGGGCGTGAAGCGTGCCGTCTGTTCTTCGCCCCGCGCTAAATTGAACTGGGTCGTAAATAAGTTGACTTGTCCCCCCGTCAGACGCACCACTCCTTGAGGACGAGGGTTGGTTAAAGTGCCATTAATCGCTAGGTCGCCTTCTGCCTCAAAGTTGAGTAGGGGTTGACGGACGATCCGCACATCATCGCCGAGAATCAATTGCAAATTGGTAAATTCAATCGGAGATTCCTCTGGGGTGTTGCGATTTTTCACTGTGCTACTTGTAGCTGTACTACCTGCGGGCGTACCTGCTGCGGGTGTAGGAGTATCTTCAGTTCCCCCCAAAGATACTTGACCGTTTGCCAAGCGAATTTTTCCGCCAAGATCGGGAGATAGGGCTGTTCCGGTAATCACGACATTACCGCTGACTCCGCCTTCATAGCGTCCTTCGATATCTACCTCTAGGTCGTTGAGCGATACCGTGAGGGGATTGGTTGCTGGCTGTGCCTGTTGGGTGGCAAAAATCGGCAGAGTTCCTTCAGCAGTAACTTTGCCTGAATTGTACTGCCCTGTAATATTGGGAACAAAGATGCGATCGCCATTAAACTCTACCGTCCCCGTGACGTTGCTCAGTGGTTCGGGTAAAGCCTCAGCTTTTAAAGTGGCATTCTTCACCACAGCTTCCCCCGTTATTAATGGCTGATCTAAAGTTCCCTGCACTTCGACATTGACTTGTCCTTGACCGTTTACCCAAGCAACTTGCTCGGTGAATAAATTCAATAATGCCAAACCTTTATCTTGGACGTTTGCTTGGATGCTGATTTGGTTACTATTGGGCTGAACGGAGGCAAACGGCAACGCTACGGGAATACTGCCTGTAATTTCAACTGGTTGAGTCCCTGTTATCAATACATCGCTGGCAAAACTCAACCGCGCATCATTATAGTCAAAGCTCAGCTGGGCTGTCTGAATCGGTTGTTGATTCAAGCTTGCTTCTACCAGCGATACCTCACCGATCGCCTGGGGGTTTTCTAAACTACCTGCTAGGGTGACGAGGGCATTCAACTGTCCGGTGACATCAAATGGTAATGCTTGTGGTAAGCGATCCAAAAAAGGCTGTAAGGTTGCCACGGGTACGCTGACGACTCGCAATTGTCCCGAAAGTTCCTCCCCTAGTTGTCCGGTAAATGCAATCAGTCCGTCACCGAGATCGAGCCGCAAGGGTAGCAGCGTCAAAACGCCATCTTCAAAAGTCCCTCTGGCAATTGCTTCATCGACTTTGTAAGTTCCCCATTGCCAATCCTGACCGAGTAGTTCAAAGTCAACATCAAACGATGGCTGTAAACCTGGAGGTAATGCCCCTGCTACGGCAATTTCGCCGCTAATTGTACCGTTCAAGGCGGAAAGTGGTGGCAATGTAGCTGAAGCTCTTTCTTGCTGTTGCTGTTGTGCCAGCAATGCTCTAATTTCCGAAAACAGTTGCAGTTGGGCGAGTAAGGATTTTTCTGGTATACCTACAGATACGGTTGGTAATGCCTCTGCTCCAGGGATATTTTCTGGTAATAACCCGCCTGCTAAGTCTTCAAAACCGAAAACGCTCAGTGCTTGCAAAACGTTTTCAATTCTGGCGCGATCGAAATCAATTTGAAATTGAAATTTGCGGTCTTGTCCCGCTTGGAAATCGCCACTAAGATCTATGCGACTATCGCCTAGACGCAATTCACCTGCTTTTAAGCTGAAATCGCCGCCTTCATAACGGATATTGGCTCTAAATGCATCGGCTGTGAATCTACCCGCTCTAGGTCGAGCGATCGCCACATCTCCAATTACGGTAGATTGGGTGATATTCTCGGCAAGATCGATCGCGAGATTGCCCGATACTTCCCCCCCGATCGCGCCAATTTGCTTGAGGCGATCGCCTGGAATCACGTTTCGCAGCACGGCTACGGGAAAGTCTTGCACGTTAACAACTAAGTTTTCGCCTTGGGTTGTACCTCTAGCTACTGCGGAGTTTCGCCGCACGAAAAATGAAACGGGGCGATTATTCTCATTCAAGGTAAAGGCAATTCTATCTTGTTTACCGCTAACATCTAGTTGAGTCTGCTGTCCGGCTCGATAATTTAATTTGCCAGTCAATACCGGATCGAAGGCTAAACCATTGACTCTCAAGTTTTGCAAACCCAGATTTCCAACTGCATTGGGAGCATCGGGAGTACCTGTAACTTTTCCGGTAAAATCTGCTTGTCCTGCTAGTTTCACGTTACCAGGAATATCCAAACCGAAGTCTTGCAAGTCGTAATCTCGCGCCCGCACGTCTAAGTTAAACCCAGCAATTTCTGGCGCTGCTTGTTCTGGTAAGCGCACGTCAACCGTTCCACTAGCATTCAGCCCTGGTGCAGTTGCTTTTTGAACGATAATTCGCTCGCCATTCCACCTAACTTGAGCTGTTAAGGGTTGCTCGATAACGGCTAAACCTTGAGAAAAGCCTACTTGTCCTTGGGCTTGAATCTCGGATAAATCGAACGAATTGCCTGTGACGCGCACTTTATTGGCACTGAATTCACCCCGCAACTGAGGCGAAAAGGATTTCAGTTGCACTCCAGAAGCATTCACAACCGCTTGAAAGGCGCGATCGCGATTGATTTGACCGTTTGCCGTTACCTTACCACCTGCAACCTGGAAAACAGCATCTCGAATCAGCGCATTTCCCTCGTTGGTAACGATGACTTGAGCCGTACCAGGATAGGTAGCTTCAGGTGCTTGCACTTGCGCTACAGTACGGATATTACCAGGGGAGCCAGAAATTTTTGCCGTCGCCGCCACATCACCTATTTGAATTGGGGGTGTAGCGTCGTAAAGCTTGGCTATGGCATTCCCTGGTACGTTTTGACCTTGAAAATTGAAGGCGACTTGGGGTTGAGTCCCTAGTTGAATTTGACCCTTGCCTGTAAACTTGCCCCCGACTGTGGGAGTTGCTTGAATATTGGCAAAGGTAATTTCTGGTGTTGCTCCTGCTGTTGTCAACTGAAAGCGACCGCTAATATCTTTAAATGGAATCCGATCGATCTGTGCCGTTTTAATCGTGCTGACGGTTCCGCTCAAAACGGGTTTGGCGATCGCACCTTGTAACTGAATATCTGCTCTGAGAGTTCCCTTTGTCGGAAACGGCGACTCAACATTCAGCGTGTTTAGCAGATTGTTTGCGCTAACTGCTTTCACCTGACCTGATAAGTTATAACCTTTAAGAGTATTGAGCGACCCGCCGATTTGAACTGGAATTTTGCCATAGCGGGTTGTCACGTTTTGCAAGGCGATCGTCCGATCCGGTTTAAATAAAAGTTTCCCTTGGGTATTCGTAAATAGATTCGGCACGTTTTCAATTTTGGCAGTGACGTTACTCAGGCTAGCCGTCCCTGCGATCGCAGGTTGTTGTCCTTCGGGTTGTAACTGCACTCTTAAGTCACCATCAACCCGACCTGCTTGTAGGTTAATGGGTAGATCGATTAACCGACTAATCTCGGTGGCGAGTAAATTCTCTGCCTCGATATTAAGAGTTGTCTGTTGTAATGCCGCAGGGCGAGTTTCTCCAGATAGTGCTAGTTTGCCCCCTGTTTTCGGTTGACCAGTTAACTCGAACTGAATTCGTTCATTTTGGTCTAGAAAGCGGGCGACTCCGCTCACATCGGCGTTAGCGAAGCGGCTCCTCTGGAGCATCGCTACTGCACCTTTAGGTCTATCTGGGGCTGGGTTTGGCACTAAGACAATATCGGCATCTCGTACCCGAATTGTCTCCAACTCAGTTTGAATGAAACCAGCACCGCCTTCGGGAGTTTTAATTTGAGTTGAAACCCACTGCCCATTTTTTGCCTGTTCGACGTAGACATCCGGTTGGACTAACGTAACGTTTAATTCTAATCTTCTATTAAACAGGAGTGGCAAAAGATCGAACTGGACTTCTACCGCTTCTGCTGTCAGCCGATCTGGATCGCTAGAAGTTGCTGGGAGTGCTGCCGAACTAAATCGCAAGCTATTGAGCGAAAACCTTTCCACTACCCCTATATCTACAGGTCTTCCAAGGAGCTGCTCTAAATTCCTTTCAACCAGCGGTACTAACCTTTGGTTGATAAAAACCCAACCCCACGATATGCCCCCTGCAATTGCTACGAGTAGAAATGCTCCGACAGCAATACTGCTGCGGCTGAATATCAACAGCCACAAACGCCGACGAGAATTTGCTTCTGGTGGGCGACGAGGGGAATGCGTCATCTTTATACCTGAATGGGACTGGATTGAAACGTGATGCTGTTTTTCAGCGTGGCAAATTTACTGCCCCACAACTTGAGTTCTCTCAGCAACAATTGCGGGCTGTTTCTGGACGTATACTTCATACTCCTTAGCTGGACCTAAGTTAAATTCCCGCTCTAAATCTCTTGTGGTCAGCTTGCGGACATTTCCCGTAACTTGGACGCGGCTACCTTCGGTAATATTCTTGGCTGGCGCGGCACTGACAATCAATATGTCATCGTCCCCAAGCACTTCATTGTTGTCAACCATAAATGCAGTTGGACTGATGACTCTCTCAACATCTCCTTCAATTGCGACTGTGCGACCCAAGAACGGGACTGGGTTTTCGGTAATTTTCTCTAAATTAGGATTGAGAGCTACCTGCGTAGCAACGATAACGGGTTGTTCTCTAATTTCTGCTTCCAAACCAGGATCTAGATCGAAACCGTACTCTTTCTCTACGTCAACGATAGTTAAATCTCGAACTGTACCCGTTACCCGTGTCAGAGTCTCCTCGACAATTGGGACTTTATTGGCATTGACAACCAACACCTCTTGACCGTCGACAAACTCATCGCTTTGAATCGTGAAAGCTTGGGGGCTGACTTGCCTTTGAATGTCGCCGCTGATAGTTACAGTCTTGCCGATGAGATTAGAATTCGATCGATCTGCAACTTCGCTGGTGGTAGTACCAGCTTCGCGACCTGCTGAATCGGAGTCAGTACCAGTACAAGCAGGAAGCACTAAAGCAAACAGTGCTAGGGCGATCGCTGCTTGAGTTTTCCCAAAAACTTGGGTGATGCGATCGCGATGAGAAGCTATGTTGCTAAATTTGTTTATCATGGGCATCTCCTTTTGGTGTTAATGAGAACCAATGTTTTGAAGATAAGCTGCAATAGTGGAAAACTAGTGGAGAGTTTACAGACGCTAGCTTCCAACTCGTTCAAACAGATTAGCGCCCGCATATTGCCAAGAAATTTGCTCAGGATCTTTGCTTTTCGACCATTCCACAAACTCTTTACCATCAGTTTCGTGTTGCGCGATCGCAGTTTCTTCAATTCCTAATCGTTCAGCCAATTGCTGTCTATCCAATAAATCGCTTTGACCATCCGTATTGCTAGATCGATCTGGGCGATCGCTATTGGAATTTTGCTGTAGTTGTGAAACCTGTCTTTTCAAGTTGGTGACTTCGCTGGCGAAATTTTGCTGTAGTTGTGAAACTTGTCTTTTCAAATCGCTGACTTCATCCTTTAAGCCTTCAACCATTATCATGTGGGTTTCGCTCGTAGTAGTTTGACAACGATCTAATCTAAAGTATTCTTCTAGGATGAGATTTACAGCATCAGCAATAGAGTTTAAACCCTGCTGCTCTCTAAACTGTTCTACACGTTGATAAAGCTGCGGGGGAATGTAACCTACAATTTCAGTTTTAGTTGTCATTATCTTAATCTCCTACTAAAGAAGGTAGCAACGCACAATTAGAAAGAGTAAGAATTAGCGATCGCTCTCCTCATCATTCAATTCAATTTCAACATTTGCCCGATCGCCTTCGGTATAGCTTCGCTTACTACCTATTAGTTCATCCCAATCGCAACGGTTTTCTTGAAGAAGATGATAAATACTCTGTTGCACGATATCTTTCATATCTAACCACTGTTGGGAGGACATAGAAGTGGAGCCGTTGAATGAGGGCTGAGGATCGTCAATCAAAACTGTATAGCGATCGCGAATTTGTCTGAGAATACTTGCAATCAGCTTTTGCTGTAATTCAGGAATCACAAAAAAATTTTGATAGAGATCATAAGGTTCTGTAGCTACAACATCTTCAATGATTTCGGCGATCGCAGGCAATGTCAGATAAATTATTTTTTGAGACATTAGATGGCTTTCCTGAATGATGGGGCATTGCAAACAATTGTTGTGCTTGACAAGCTGAAATTGGATGAGCGATCGAACTAAAGTTGCAGTCAAAATTGAAACTTAATCGCTCATTGTTTCTATCGTTACTATTGTTGAAAAGTCAAAACTTACAGCATTTATGACAAAATAACCTGTACTTTTTTGTACTAAATTATTTTTTTCTTTGCATAGAGGGTGTAGGTTTCCATACAGGAACCCTTGTTTTTCTGTCTACGTCTAAAGCTAGGGTATAAAAGTGGAAAACTTGGGTAGAAAGAAGATTAAATCAGTGACCAGTGACCAGTTAGGAGTTGTCAGTTGTCACGGGCGATCGCATAGCATTTTCCGCGCCACGAGTGTTTACTTTGGTCAAGAGCCACTGATAACTAGTCACTGTAAAAGAGGTTAAACTTGAAACGCTCCCAACTACAGCGTTATGGTATTTCTATACTAGCCACCGCAGTAGCACTGCTACTAACACAATGGCTGTGGTGGCAACTTCAACCAACTATTTATCCATTTTTTCTTTCTGCTGTAGCGATTAGTTCTTGGTATGGAGGTATAGGACCAGCACTGGTAGCAATTGCCTTGAGTGCTTTAGCTAGCGAATACTTCTTTCTACCGCCTATTTATACACTGGGTGTAAACTGGCATAGCGTGATGAGGATAGGCTATTTTGTAGCAGTGGCACTACTCATCGTCGCGTTCAACACCCTGTTACGCTCTGCCCAACGGCAAGCCCAACGCGATCGCGCACTTTTGCAGCAAAATCAGGAAAGATTGTACCAGAGCGAACAGCGTTATCGCCTAATGGTGGAAAGAGTGCGTGACTACGCAATTTTCATGTTAGATCCAAACGGGTACATTATCAATTGGAATGTCGGGGCAGAGAGGATTTTTGGTTATCAGGAAGAAGAGATCGTTGGTAAGTCTTGGAAGTGCCTGTTTACGCCTGAAGCAATTGAGCGTAGCTTCCCTGAGCAAGAACTGAGGACAGCAGTAGACAAAGGTATGTCTGGAGACGATCGCTGGTACGCCCGTAAAGATGGTACGCTATTTTGGGCGAACAATCTCATCACCCCCTTACGCGATCGAAACGGCAATCTGCTCGGCTTTACCAAAATTGTGCAGGACTTGACCGATCGCAGACTCGTTGAGGAAGAACGGGAGCAATTACTATTGCGCGAACAAGCAGCACGAGAGTCAGCAGAAGCAGCCAACCGCTCGAAAGATGAATTTTTAGCAATCGTTTCTCACGAACTCCGCACCCCAATGACAGCAATTGTCGGTTGGGGTGGAATGCTAGAAACAGGCAAGCTAGATCGGTCTAAGACTGCTTTAGCAGTTAAAACAATCGCACGAAATGCCAACTTGCAGATGCAACTGATTGACGATCTGCTCGATATTTCCCGTATTGTACGGGGGAATCTCGCGCTGAATTGGAATACTGTCGAACTGGCTTCAGTCGTTACAGCCGCTTTAGAAGTGGTGCGATCGGAGGCAGATACGAAGGGAATCAGCCTGAATTTTAGCCGAAATTTATCCGATCGCTTACCACTTCTTGTCTGGGGAGATCCAAATCGTTTGCAACAGGTGATGTGGAATTTACTTGTAAATGCCATTAAATTTACTCCTGAAGGCGGAAGAGTTGAGGTGCGGCTAGAAAAAGTCAAAAGTCAAAAGTTAAATGTCAAAAATCTTGCCCAAGACCAACTACCAATTACCAATTACCAATTACCAATTACCAACTTTGCTCAAATCCAAGTCACCGATACAGGTATAGGGATCGATCGCGACTTTCTACCAGATGTTTTCGATCGCTTTCGTCAAGCTAACAGTGCGAGTACGAGGGCGCATAAGGGGTTAGGATTGGGTTTAGCGATCGCCCGTCATCTAGTAGAACTACACGGCGGTACAATCGAGGCAGAAAGCTTAGGGAAAGGACATGGGGCAACATTTAGGGTACTTTTGCCTCTGATGAATGCAGTACCGGAAGCTGAGGTAGCGATCGCCAATGGAGGAGAATTCACCGCTCACGCCTTACTTCTCGATCGCTTAAGGATACTAGTGGTAGACGATGAACTTGACGTGCAAATATTACTGAGGACGTGGTTAGAAGAGTCTGGAGCAGAAGTAACGGCTGTTAGCTCGGTAGATGAAGCAATAGAGGTTTTGGAATATTCAAAACCCGATGTACTAGTCAGCGATATTGGTATGCCAGATAAGGATGGTTACGTTTTGATCCGTCATGTTAAACAAATCGAGGCGGATACAGGAGTGAAAATTGGGGTGATAAGCGAAGCTATGCCGAAGGCGATCGCGTTGACGGCTTATGCTAGGGAAGAAGATCGCACTCAGGCTATGCAAGCAGGCTTTCAACTGTATCTAACTAAGCCAGTCGAGCCAAATGAATTGATTGCAGCTATTGCTAGCCTTGCTCAAAGTAGCGAACGACTTTAAAGGTTTTTTGTATTCAGATCGAATTACCGAGTTCTCCACCACTTTTCCACAATTGAAATCTATCCTGAATTGAAAGCTTGAATTAAAGCACAATACTGGATACGCGATCGCTAATCCTAAATAGTATATGAGGGAGCCGAGAAAATTTTTGTGGAGTCAAACTAATAATTCGGCGTTAGTTCGCTTTTTACTATTATTTGCTTCCGGTTGGGCTTTATTACAGCTTTTATCTTACTTTGAAAGTGTCATTTTTATTTTTGTATTTGCGGCGATTTTAGCTTTTTTACTTAGCTATCCTGTTCGTTGGCTCAGTCGTTTCTTACCTCGAATTCTAGCAGTTATTTCTATCTTTGCACTCAGCTTTACGAGTATTACTGGTTTGATAGTTATAGTCAGCTTATCGATTTTTTCTCAAGCCCAACAACTAATTCAAAGCATAACTTTGTTTTTAAATTCTCTTTTGCCATCAATAGAGCGATTAGACAGATTTATGCTGTGTTGGGATATGCAGATAAACTTAAATGTTATTCAACAGCAAATACAAAAAGAAATTGCATCGTTTTATACTAGAAGTTTGACGTATCTTTTCCTACATTCACAAGTATTTTTTACTAATTTTTTGACTCTTATTCTCATAGCTGCCGTGACTTTTTTTATGTTGTTATACGGTCAGAGGCTTTGGCTTTTTGTTCTCGGTCTTTTACCTGTAAGCTCGCACAGCCGTTTTTCTAATCTAGTTGAACGTAAATTTCTAGCTTTTATTAAAGGTCAGTTCGTATTAGTTTTATTTTTATCATTTACTACTTTTGTGGCTTTTCTAGTATTAGAAGTACCATTTCCATTGATATTGTCACTCGCGATCGGATTTACCAATCTCATACCTGGAATTGGAGCGATATTGGGAATTAGTATAGTTTCTTTAGCTGTCTTATCTCAAAGTGTTTGGCTGGCTTTAAAAGTTTTAGGAGTTTGCTTTGTACTTCAGCAAATTCAAGATAACTTGATTGCTCCTAAAGTCATGCAAGATTCAGTCAATCTTAATCCAGTAATTGTTCTGTTTGCTATACTTGTTGGGGCTAGAGTTGCAGGAATATTAGGAGTTTTTTTAGCGATTCCAATTACAGGCATACTCGCTAGTTTTTTTGAAATTGAAGAAATGCAGGCAGAATTATAAGTTTAACTGCGTGTTACGTAGTTTCAGATTAATTGACTTTTTGTTCTGCTTCTATTCGATCGCTTGCTAACTGCTGAGAAACCCATCCAGCAAATCGATTTTCAAAATTATTTGCCATAATTTCCATGATATTATTTGCATAATTCTGACCTGCCTTTTTATACTCCTTGAAATAATGATAGCCAAACTGACTTGTACCACCTAATTGTTCGCATTGCCTAGAGTGTACGAGTTCGTGAGCTAATAACGCCAGTTGACGAGAATCTCTAGGTTTGTACGAGCCTTCTAGATAAATCCGCTGACAATAAGTTTGAGCAACAGCATCAACTTGTCCGATATCTATTTTGAAATCAGCGTACAACCAGCCGTCCATCAGTTTAGTATTGTAGGCGATCGCCACGCGATCGACTAAATCTCCAAAATAGGGGCGTAAATACTGTTTCTGTATATCGTCTAATTCTTGACTGCTGCCGTTATTAGCATACATCCACCGAGCCGCTGCTTGATATGCTACTACACCTGCTTGACCCCATAATTCTTCAGTAACTACTGTTGTATGTTCTCGAAAATGTGGATAACAAGATAGATCGAGCCAATGACAGCGTTCGGACTGAAATAATTGAAGTTTGTAGCTGTGGAAAACTAATATATTTAAAGATAAAAAAATACTCACAAAACTCAAACAAATAATTTTCTTTCTTTTCATGACATGAATTAATAAAATTTGAAATTTATCGAAGCCCCATACTTTAGGCAACTTTGAGTTATAAAATATTCGTGTAGGTCGCCCTTAGTCACTGGCATTTGTCAAATGGCTAATTACCAACGATAAATGACAGCCATAACGTACCTATCTTATGAATCAGCTAGATTGCTATAGAATAGTTTTGCTCTTGAAGGTAGCTCTAAATAGTGCAAAACTCGTGGAGAATTGCAGGTATTAAGGTAAATGAGTAGTGTGGCAAAGTATGCAAAAGCTCAATATTGACAACTCGTGGATTGAGCAAATAGCACGGTTTGGCTATGCAGTTAAAGGAGTGGTTTACTTCATCGTCGGCTTGCTAGCGATGCCTGTAGCCCTTGGCATTGGCAATGAAGCGGCTGGTACGAGTGATGTTCTCCAAATAATCGTGGCGCAGCCATTGGGAAAATTTTTGCTGACGATAGTGGCTGTAGGTTTAACGAGTTATGCAGTTTGGCGTTTCGTTCAAGCGTTTGTAGATCCCGAACATCGAGGCAGTCAGGCAAACAGAGTTATCCCCCGCCTAGGCTATGCGATTAGCGGCGCGAGTTATGCAGGTTTAGCCATGACTGCCATGCAGATTATTGCTGGTGCGGGAAGTCATAGTAGTAGTTGGAGACACGACTGGACGGCACGCTTGCTAGCACAACCTTTCGGTCAATGGCTAGTGGGGATTGTTGGAGTCGTCGTGCTGGGTGTAGGCGTTTCCTTGGCGTATGTAGCCTTTACTCCTAAATTCCGCCAACGGCTGCAATTATCTAAAATGACTACTACCCAGATAAAATGGGTGATGGGCATCGGTAGATTTGGCGTGACTGCCCGTGGCGTTGCTTTCGGTATTATTGGTCTACTTCTGATTCAAGCCGCCGTTCAGTCCGACCCAGATGAAGTTCAAGGGCTAGGTGGGGCGCTGCAAACACTGGCAGAAGAACCCTTTGGTCGATGGCTTTTAGGTATTATTGCAGTTGGTCTTGTCGCATATGCTATCCACTTATCGATCCTGGCACGGTACCGACGCATTAGGATTTAATGGCGATCGCATTTCTTTTTCTACTACTTCACTGTACAATCTCAACTGACCGAGCGATCGCCGCAGCTCTACCCTCATATTTTACTTTTAGATCGGGTTGTAGCTTAACACCCAAATCTTTTTCAATCTCTGCTGCAACAAACTGGCGAATCTTCCCAGTCACTCGCACAGTTTTACCTGCATTAATAGCATCAGTAGCACCAATAACTAATAACTCTTTACCACCAATTAACTCGTCGTCATCCAGCGTGAATGCATTTGGGGTAATAACTTCCGCCACTTTACCGCTGATGGTGACGTTCTTACCGATAAATGGAGTTGGTTCTTCCGCAACTTCCCCTGGTTCTGGTGTTAGGGTAATTGCCGTAGCAATAAGTACGAGCTTACCCCTAAATTCTGCTTCCAACTTCTGGGCTAAATTCAAAGCTAATTGGTTCTCGATTGCCGATTGAGAGAACTGGCGAACCGTTCCTGATACTTGGATGTTGCTGTCATTAACTATAGGAGAACCACTAAGATTTATAACTAGCAACTCTGGATCGTTAAAGAAGCCATCTCCTTCAATAATAAATGCCTTTGGGCTGATGACTTCTTCGATTTCTCCGCTTACTGTCACTGTCTTACCTATCAGGTTGGTATTCGGTCGGTTGGTAATTTTACTAATCGTCGTGCCAGTGTTGGAACTATCTGAGTTAGTTAGATTGCAGGCAGCAAGAGCAAATAGGAGCAACAAGGCTGTGCCATTCTTCCAAATAGTTTGAATTAAGTTGCGATCGCAGGCAAACTCGCACTTAGGGAGGCAATTGTGACTAAGTTTATGCATTGTTATCCAAAATTTTTTCTCAAAATTATTGCTTTATAGACTACTCGATCTACTTCTGTCTTAGGGATGAAGAAGTTTCATCCAAAGTTAGACAAGATACATCGAGCTATTTTTGATTCGGTAACTGTAGCCATGACAGAACCGCGCCCCAGCAATATCATCATTAAGGTCTTTTTGGCAATTGCACTACTCTTTGGTTTCTTCGCGATCGGTGCAATAATCAATTACGCTTCTCAGCAATTCCAACAAAATGAAATAGAAACTGAAGAACCTCAACAAGAGTTATTAAATCGGTGAATCCTTTTACAAAGACCAGCGATCGCAGCAGATAAACTGAGGGTAACTGATAACTGGTCACTGGCAGAGGGTCACTGTATAAAGTTGCCGCTCTCTCCACCAGTTTTCCACTATTTAGATCTATTCTGACTTCAAAGCCAGTACAACCATTGATGTTAAGAAGAAAATTCTGGAGCGAAACTATCTCCTCCCTTAGTCATTGGTCATCGGTCACTTGTGAATTGCTCATGACCGATGACAGCTCTTATACATGAGTTCAAGTTGCCATACGGTAAAAGATTGAATCAGTGAGCTAGAAATGTTGCCACAGAGAAGAAAGGCGATCGCCAAACGCAAGTTTGCCCGTAAATTAGCTTCTTGGGTACTTGTCATTATCCTATTTCTCTCGCTATCGGGGCTTCCGGCTTCGGCGCGAAACACACCAGCCGATATACAAGTTATCGATCGCCAACCAGACCAGCCAGTGAACGAACCAGAGCAATCTGTACCTGCGGCTCCAAGTGCGCCTGGATTAAACGATCCACAAGAGTTTGAAGCATTTGTAGACAATTTCTTTCAAGAGGAGTTGTCGAAAACTCATGTTCCAGGCGGGGTCATCTCTGTGGTGAAAGATGGCAAGCTGTTTTTTGCCAAAGGTTATGGCTATGCCAACTTAGAAAAGAAAATACCAGTTGCAGCAGATAAAACTCTGTTTCGCGTTGCCTCGCTCTCCAAACTGTTTACAGCTACAGCCGCAATGCAGCTATACGAGCGGGGACAGCTGGATATACATGCTGACGTTAACAAATACCTGACGGACTTTCAACTCGAAAATCCTTTTTCTGAGCCAGTCACGGCTGCCAGAATGATGCTGCATACGGACGGTACGACAAAACGGCGGATTGGACTTGCTGCTCGTACTGCCGAGGAAATGGAGCCACTAGGAGACTATCTAGCCGACCACATGCCACCTGTGGTATGGCAACCTGGCGAGTTATACAGTTATTCCAGCCACAGCATTGCTTTGTTGGGCTATCTCGTGGAGAAAATCTCTGGTACTCCCTTCGCTCAATACATCGACAAAAACATTTTTCAACCGCTCCAGATGCGGCGGAGTACTTTTCTCCAGCCGCCGCCACCCCCTTTAGCTGAGGATTTGGCTGTAGGTTATCAGTACCAAAGTGGCAAGTTTAAACCCGTCCCCTATCTGTATCTCAACATTGCTCCAGGTGCATCAATGCAAGCTACGGCAACAGATATGGCTCAATTTATGTTGGCTCACCTGTTGCACAGTCGTTATGAAAACTCCCGCATTTTAGAGGAAGATACAGTGCGGCTAATGCACGAGCAGCACTTCACCCACCATCCCCTATTACCTGGTACTGGCTACAGTTTTCGCGAACGGTTGGAAAACAATATCCGTACAATCGGACACTTAGGTAGTTTGCGGGGATATTCTAGCTCTCTGACCCTACTGCCCGCTCGCAACATCGGTATTTTCATTGCCACTAATAGCTTTAGTGGGATAAATGGCAAGCTATTGACTCAGTTTTTCGATCGCTATTTTCCCGCTCCACAGCAAACATCACCCAAGAAACCTCTGGCTCTAAGCGCAGAGCAGCTAGAACGATTCACTGGAACTTACCGAGATTTGGAATATCCTCGCCATACCTTCGCCAAGCTCACTGCACCGTTTGAACATATTAATATCAAGCGGGGTGACAACGGGACTCTACTCGTTAGCACTCCTGGTTTGTTCTTCATTGGTAATGCCCCAAAGATCCAATTAGCTCCCATCGAACCATTGTTATTCCAGCGAGTCAATGATGATGCTTTCACAGCCTTTGAGCCGGATGAAAGCGGTTGGATTAGGTATGCATTTAATCCTCTGTGGGCTAAAATTGGAGCCTACGAGCATGTACCTTGGTATGAAACAAGTTGGGTACAGTTAGGGATTTTAGGATTTTGTGCAGTCTTATTTCTATCAGCTATCTTTGTATATCCCATTGTGCCTTTAATCCAACGTTTGCGAGGTAAGCGGTTTCAAGTAAAGCAATTGCGTTGGGCTTGGAGATTAGCAGGTTTAATCGGTACTTTAAACTTAGTTTTTCTGATTGGCTTTCCTCTATCAATTTGGCTGTATGGCTTTTGGCGGCTAGTATATGGTGTGCCTGCTGTAGCGATCGCATTTCTTTGCATTCCCCTACTCACCACTGTTTTGACGCTAGGATTGTTTATCTTTACCGCTTTGGCTTGGAAGAATAATTACTGGTCTTTGGTAAAGCGATCTCATTATGCCTTAATTACCCTCGCTGCTTTGATCTTTATTCCCTTCCTGACCTACTGGAATTTATTGGGATTTCAGTTCTAATACCTAATTGATTCAGACCGGAAAACAGGAAGTCAAGCTAACTACTTCTTCAGGCGTAATTTTGCCAGCGATCGCCATTTTCCCCGATTTTTCCACTATTTAATCTTACCGTCGATCGGTAGAGAGTAAGTAGGAGAAAATTGTGTTTAGAAAACTAAATAACGAAAGAGTGAGTTCTCGTTCGACTAAGGGCGGTTCGTTGCGGAGTGCTAAAGGAGCATTTGCCCTAGCCGCGATCGCGATCGCTCTACCTATGGGTTATCTCAATGCCCAAGAAGTCACGCGAACCATCAACAAAAACAATATCATTGCTCAGGCGGATAGAAGAACGCCACAAGAGCGACGCAACGTTACTTCCGAAGAGTTAGCTGATAAATTCAAAGCGTTGGTTGGTAAAAGAGTGACTGTTAGAGGTAGATTTCTGGAGAAAATTGGTAACAACACTTTTACAATTGCTGACGAAGAGTTTCTTGGCGTTGAGCCGATTTTGATCGTAAATCTTTCTGGCAATCCGCTCGATCTCCCCTCTAATGACATAGAAGTGCAAGCAACGGGCGTAGTGCGGAGTTTTTCGCTGGCTGAGATTGCCAAAAGATACAACCAGCAATTCGATCGCGCCACGTATGCCCAATACGAGAACGATCCGGTAATTATTGCCCGCTCAGTTGCCCCAGCACCAGAACCAGAGGAGATTACTAGCAACCCCAGCCCTTATTACAACAGACGGCTTGCCGTACCAGGTAACGTCCAGCGCGTCTATAGCCCTAATGCTTTTGTACTAGAGAACAATTTGCTGGTTTTGAATCCATATCCGAAACAGGCTGCTAGACCAAGAGTGACTCAAGGTGAGAGAGTAGTTGCGACTGGGGTGCTAGATCGGCTGGTTATTGCTGACATAGAACGGGAATACGGCTTTACTTTAGATGCTGGTATACGAAAACAACTGGAAGCTGACTACGCCGACAGACCTGTACTGATTGTCGATAACGTGTATCCATCGGCAGTGGACGAATAGTATAGATGGCGAGTGGGAGTAATCTCGCTCGCACCCAATCGGGTAATTTTTCCTAATTATTTTCCCCATTTATTCATCACATCTTTGACCAAAACTTCTTTGAGCCAAATTTGAACTACAATCAATAGCGGAATAGCAAGAAATAACCCTAGAAATCCGAATAAGCTAGCAAAAACCACTACTGATAATATGGTAAACACAGGCATTAGATTCACCTCGTGTTTCATAATTAAGGGAACTAAAACTAGGCTTTCAAACTGCTGAATTGCAATATAAAGTAATATAACTGCCCCTGCCTTCCAAGGAGCATCAAGCAGGGCGAGCAGAGCTGGTGGAACAACGCTCAAAGTTGGTCCCACATTGGGGATAAACTCTAATAATCCGGCTAAAGCAGCATTGACTAAAGGCAGAGGGACTCCCAAAATTGTCAGCCCGATAAAAGATACTAAACCAATGACGACCATTGCTATGAGAGTTCCTTTAATCCACCCAACTAAGGATGCTTCAGATTCAGACAAAATTTCGTCAATTCGTCGTCGATAAAAGTTAGGAAAAGCTAGAATGAAAACTCTTCGATATTGGGAAGGGTTCACCAATAGCATGACGGTCAGTACCAGAAACAATAAAACGCTCAAAACAACGGTAAGCGAGTTATTTAGAATGACAAAGAAGTTACCTAATAGCTGCGTTATCCATGCTTGAAGCTGTTGGGGAATATTTTCTACTACACGGAGCTGTTCAAAAATTGCTCCTGGAATCGTCGATTGCAGCCAATTCAACCAAGCCGCTATTCTTTCTGATGTTTGGGGCAGTACACCCAGTAATTGTTGTAACTGATCGACAATACGCGGCACGATGAACGCAAAAAAGCTAATAATTAGTGCTAATAAGACTGTAATAGTAATCGCGATCGCAATCCCACGCTTAATGCGGTATCGCTGGATTCGTCGTACAACGCGATTTAAAACTGTTGCTAAGATTACAGCTGCAAACAACAGTAAAACAACTTGTCGAATTTGCCAAAGAATATAAAGAGAGATCGCCAGGGCAAATAAGCCGAGCCATTGACCTAAGCGCACAATACTGCCTCCATAGATTGCTTTTTTGAACGGTTGGCTCTCGCTTATTCCAACCTATACGAGCATCTCTTAGATCGGCGATCGCTCTTTAATGTGGAATCGCGCATACCCACGTTGAATGAAACTCGCCACCAATCATGAGGTGGCGGTTTCTGACTCCCACAACAGAAAGTCATATTTACTGGTCACTGGTCACTTTTTTCTGCACCTGTTAGCGATCTTTATCCACAATTGGACGACCTTCGCTATCTATATCTAACTCTTCTCTACGCACCTGTTCTTGGGTGCTAACCATCTCCTGCTCTACTTCTTTCCTGATTCTGACTTCTTCGCGCAAGACTGCTTCTTTACGAATATCAGGTTTCTCTTCATAGAGATCCACATGGGCAACTTCTCCTTCACGGAAAGTGGCTTCACCAGGAGAAACAGGCTTGCCAGCATTGTCAGGAGTGGTTCGCTCGACGACTACGCGCTCTTTTTCGACGGGAACTGAAACTCTTTGCGTTTCGGCTTCAACGTGTTTGCCAATCGATACTTCTCCAGCTTTTCTGCGGGTTTTGTTAGCAACTAGCCGTTCTTCATACAGTTTGAGTGTATCTTGGTTGCGATCGCCCATATTGTATAGGTCTGGTTCTTGCTCGTAGTTGTAGGTATTGCGATCGTAAGCCGCCCCAGCTACATAAGGCATGGATGCAGCAGATGTCTCTAAAGGTGTTGCCGTATCTGCGCGATCGCGATATACTCCCCGTACTTGTTCTTCATAGTCGTAATCAACCTTCAAATCGTCGCTGAACTCAGGCAGTGCTTCCGCTTGTTCTTTGGTAAAGCCGACAGCATAGACACGGCGATCGCCAGTGTCAATCCGAATCCGTCCTACTGGTAGTAAGACTTGCTTGCCAAAAATCCAAAAACCAGTGTCAACCACCAGATACCGGAAACGTCCTGATTCTTCAACGAGTATGTTTTTAACAGTACCAACTTTTTCATTGTCTAGATCGGAATAGACTTCATAACCTTTGATATCGTTCCCATCAAAAGCATCTTGGTAGTTTGTATCAAAATCTTCTAGTTTGTAAAGTACCATTTGGTATTTATTTCCTAATTCAATTTAACTTAATATCAGGATAGAAGTTCGACTAAGATATCCATCTTTCTAAAGAGAGATTTGCATTTTTAAAAATTTAAATAATTTAGATGAAGATGAAAAAACAAAATTTGGATTTTCTATCAGAAATAATGATAGATAGATTGCGTTTATTTGCCGAAATCAATTTGGTTTATTCCAAAATCACCAGCATTATTACCATATGTCCAGTTCTTATAGCTGTAAGTACGCTATCTTCGACGCTCACCTACATGGCGTTAATTTTATTCAACAAACTGACGGCTTTCAGGCTTTGTTACGAGAAATGGACAAAGCACGAGTTGAAAAATGCGTAATTTTTGGTTTGCCAGTCTCTAAAACATGGTCGGAATGGGAAAACGAGGAGCCAAACTACTATTTGTCTGACGAAGGACGCTGCTATTATTACTCCCTCACTGATGCGATTATTGCTCAGGATTATATGGATTTAAGCGCCGACGATAAAAAGCGAATTATTCCTTTAGTCTGTGGGTTTTCTCCTGTCGATCGCTATGCAGATGTATCGTTACGAGGACGATAATCTGGGCAGTCGATAGCTCGTCTAGTGAGAACTACAGATGGATTTACAGCACACTTGAGATGCGGATTCATGCTATAAAAATGACAGTTTATACAAGGAACTTGATGGAGACGATTCAAGAAATCGCTAGCCAGGTTTTGTTTTCTTTTACGCGAGATCTGAAAAATAATTAGCACTCCTGTTGCTATTGCCAAGTAAACAGGTAAAACAATTCCTATATATTCAACCGCATTTACTAAATCTACTTTTTCTCTATTTAGTTGTCTCCCCTCTGGTTTTTCTTCGATTAAATTTGTTCCCTGCAAACTTTTTGGGTTTACAGTTTCCGAGTGAAGGTTTTTCTGAACGAGTGTATTTTCCATCGAATCTTTGGCATTCATACAATTTGCTCCCCGATGTTAAGAAGTGTCAGGGCAGACGAGATGCCTACCCCACAAAACATTGCATACTAAGCACAAAGACAACAGGGAATTACTGCAACTGACTCAGATCCAAATTTGGTGGTAAGAGAACTTCATTTACTGCATGAATAATTCCATTGCTGGCTTGGATATTTGATTGAATTACTCTGGCATCATTGACTGAAATTTGATTTCCATTTGGATCGATTTGAATATTTACAGGTCTATCGGCAAGCGTTTTCAATTCTCCTGCCGAGAGTTGTTTAGCAGTTTGTTGCCCTGGAACCAAGTGATACATCAAAATTTGCATCAGGACTTCACTATTTTCTGGCTGTTGCAACTTTTTCAAAATTCCTTGAGGGAGAGCTGCAAATGCCTCGTTAGTAGGAGCAAAAACTGTATACGGTCCTCGTTTTTGTAGACTTTCTGCTAGTCCTGTAGCTTTAAGTAAAGAAGTCAACGTAGAAAAAGATTGGTTTGATGTTGCTACTGCAACCAAGTTATTTGCAGCTGTCGTACCAGAAGTTTGAGGAGTTTGAGTATTTGGGGTGGTTTGACTCACATTACTATTGCGACCCACAATATATTGAGTTGCTGCCACATTACTAGCTAGAGGTTGCACCTGTCCTAGCCGTACCAAAGCTTGATACAAGTGAGCTGCGGCTTCTGCTCGTGTCAGAGGTTGTTGGGGATTGAGTTGTCTAATATTGGGATAGTTGACAACCAGGTTAGCTTGGGTTGCGGCGGCGACTTCACTTGTAGCATAAGCTGGAACTGCTTCAGCATCTAAATAAGAAGTACTGATAACATTTTGGAGAGAACGGTCGGCTTTCAAATTCAAGCCATCTGCTAAAGCAATTATCGCCTGTAACTTAGTAATGTCTTCTGCTGGCTGAAAAGCTCCTCCAGGTACGCCTCCCATAAACCCTGTTTCGTATGCTTCCTCAATCGCAGCAGCTGCCCAGTAGTCAGGTGGGACATCATTAAATCCAGGTTCAGCTAACTGCCGCACGCGATTTTGATTAAAAGCTTTTTGAATCATGGCAGCAAATTCAGCCCGCTGCACGGGTTGTTCTGGTCTGAAAGTGCCGTTGGGAAAACCAGTAATGATGTTTCTAGCTGCTAGGGCTTGAATAAATGGTTGCGCCCAGTAGTCAGCCCCAACATCAGAAAAGTTAGTCGTTGCGCCTTGAGTGGGGGATGGAGAAGCAGGAGTTGCAGAATCTTGTGCGAAGGCAGATTGAGAAATTGCGATTGGACTAACGACACCAACTGACACTCCGAAAGCAAGCATAGCGGCACTTAAAGCAGACGAGCGACGAAATAAACTCTTCATGGAATCCTTTTTTGCGGTATTTTAGTTAAATTTGGATTATGTTTGATAAATTTAAAATCAACTTAAATAATCCACGAGCGACCTAGATCGCATCAACTGTTGAATCAGTTGAATCAAGTGTTGAAATAGCTATCTTCTTGAGGTTAAGTTGTAATAGTGGAAAACTGGTGGAGAAATTGAAGTTGTCTTTAACTGCTACTACGTAACTTACCGAGCGGCACAAACTTTATCGAGCTTGAAACAAAAACAAGTATCAAAAGTTATATACTGTTATCTATATAGCGTTAGGTTTGTCTCGCTTTAGATATCGATTTATAAAATTAAATGAATATCTCACACCGAATCGTATTTATTTGCAATTAACTTCTAGGCGATCGCAGTGAACGTTTCCATGTAGAGACATTACATGTAACGTCTCTACATGGGCAATCGATTTCACAATTTATCTAGGATTGCTATAGCAATGAAAAGTTTTGTGAGTGAAGAAGAGATGCGTTAGTTAAGAAATAATCGATCCAAGTTTGCTTTATCGGGAGCTTGCTTTATTTGCTCCTTTAACTCTTCTAAGAGTTGACACAGACGCAGACAATAAGTAGAGCGATGCTCCAGAGGAGCCGCTTCGCTAACGCCGTTTTTATCTTCTAATAAAGACTCGATCTCTTGAGCTAATTGCGAAGCTTGAGCAAAACCAAAACTACCTAAAGCACCTGCAAGTTTGTGAGCTTCTCGCACAGCCTGTTTTTGTATTCCATTGTCGAGCGTACCGCGACATAAAGCTTCCACCGCTTGTTCTAACACCGCAAGGCGATCGCCAATTCCTGCTATAAAAACTTCCCTAAACTTAACGACTACCGATAGAATTTCTTGTTGCATCTCATTCAAATCCGACACAGTTGATTCTGGATGAGATGTTTCCGACTCTAGAGGTTTGAGGCGATATCCCAAACCGTAGACTGTCTCAATCAAATCGCTGGGCGCACCTGCGGTTTTAAGTTTGTGGCGCAAGCTTTTGATGTAAGATTTGATTGTATTTTCTTGCGGTGGGTCTTCTAAATTCCACAGGCGATCGACGATCGCGCTGCGGCTAAACGTGCGCCGAGGGCTGCGGAGAAACAACTCTAACAGCGCGTATTCTCTGGGAGTTAAATGTAAGGCTTGCTGTCCGTATGTCGCCTCGCAACTACTTGGATCGAGCCGCAGATCGCCCCATTCTAATACTGGTGGTAAAGCGGTACTACCTCGACGCAATAAAGCACGAACGCGAGCAATTAATTCGGGAAAATCAAACGGTTTGACGACGTAATCATCCGCACCAGCATCTAATCCCACAACTTTATCAGAGCTGGTATCTTTTGCTGTCAGCATTAAAATCGGTATGCGATCGCCTTTTTGCCTCAGTTGCCGACATAAACTCATACCATCTAATTTGGGCAACATCACATCAAGCAAAATTAAATCGTAACTGAATGCTGTGGCTAATTCCCAGCCCTCTTGACCGTCAGCGGCAATATCAACCAGACAATGCTGCTGTTGTGATAGCGTTGCGGCAACAGCTTGAGCTATAGAATTATCGTCCTCAACCACCAGAATCTTCATTGGCGATCGCCTACCTCTAGATAAATTGTTCGTGATAACAGTAGACTCTCTAACTCCAATAAAGACTTTTTTAGCTGCATCAAACATCTATCAAAAGTAACGCCAGCTCATTTATAGATGTATGCGATAACACTCAAAAACGCAGATAAAGCATAGAAACACTCTAGCTCAGAGTTTTCCAGCCATTTTAGCCAAGCTCGTAACCACAGCCACTAACTCAGCCGCCCTAATTGGTTTAGCGACGTGGAGCTGAAAACCTTCTGCTAGAGCCTTGGTGTAATCTTCTTGCCTGGCATATCCCGTCAAAGCTACGGCGGGAATAGTTCCGCCCATTTGGGGTTCCAATTCTCTAATTTTCCGGATCAGCGTGTAGCCGTCTTCCCCTGGCATTCCAATATCGCTGATGAGTACGTCTGGTCTGTGTTGTTCTATTACCTCTAGTGCCTTGCCCACTGAAGCAACAGCAATGACTTCTGCGCCTGACTCTTCCAGTACGACTGTAATCCACTGTCGCGCATCAGCTTCATCATCCACAACCAATACTCGCAAGCCACGTAGGGAAGGGGCTGGGGGTTGGAGGCTAGGGGCTGAAGGATTTTCTTCTCCTGTTTCCCCTGCTCTAGATACTCTTTCTGAAACGGGGAGTTCGATTGTAAATGTAGTCCCTTGTCCTCTGCCTGAACTATCGACTCGAATTGTGCCATTGTGGAGTTCTACTAGGTGGCGGGCGATCGCCAAACCCAAGCCCAAGCCTTTATTCGATCTCGCACTAGTACTATCTGCCTGACGAAAGCGATCGAAAACATTCGGTAAAAAGTCGCGATCGATCCCTATACCTGTGTCGATGACTTGGATTTGAGCAAAGTTGGTAATTGGTAATTGGTAATTGGTAGTTGGTAGTTGGTCTTGGGCAAGATTTTTGACATTTAACTTTTGACTTTTGACTTTTTCTAGCCGCACCTCAACTCTTCCGCCTTCAGGAGTAAATTTAATTGCATTGGAAAGTAGATTCCACACCACTTGTTGCAAGCGTTCTGAGTCACCCCAGATGATGTGTGAGCGATCGCTTTCTCCCGACTCCTCTGTACGGGCGCACAGCCGTGCGCCCCTACCGATTCCCGACTCCCGCACAAACTCCAAATCTATTGCTTTCTCATTTGCGGCTGGCTGTACGACTTCAATTGCTGCGGTGATGACTCTAGCAAGATCGACTCTAGCAAAATTGAGTGAAATATCTCCTCTGACAATGCGGGAAATATCGAGCAGGTCTTCAATCAGTTGCATTTGCAAGTTAGCATTGCGCTCGATTGTTTCCACTGCTAAAGCCGCTCGATTATCATCTAGCATACCCGATCGCAACATCCCAGCCCAACCCACGATCGCTGTCATTGGAGTGCGTAATTCGTGGGAAACCACAGCCAAAAAATCATCCTTGGCGCGATTGGCTGCTTCTGCCTCAGCGCGGGCAGCTTGTTCGCGTACTAGCAATTCCTCTCGTTCTTCTTCAGCTAGCTTGCGCTGAGTAATATCTTGCATGATTTTGGCAAAACCCCGCAGATTTCCCTTCTCATCTCGCAAGACGGTGATAATGCAATGAGTCCAAATGTACGTCCCATCCTTGCGAATGTGCCAGCGATTCTCTCTCGAAAAACCTTCGGCGATCGCCATTTGCAGCACTTGTGCGTGTAAGCCTTGCTGTATTGCCTCTGATGTAAAAATCCGTGCAAAAGGTTGACCGAGAATTTCTGCCTCAGAGTAGCCTAGCATCCGCTCCGAACCGACATTCCAACTTGCAAAGATCCCGTTTGGGTCTAGCATGAAAATGGCATATTCGGTGACTCCTTCTACTAATATGCGGTAGCGTTCTTCGCTGCGGCGGAGATTTTCTTGACTTTGGCGTAAAAACTCATAATTTTGTTCTGCTTCTCGCGCATTACGTTCGGCTCGGTGCTGAGTCGAGCGCAGCCTGGAGTTGAGAAAGCTAATGAATCCTGCTACTAGTCCAAATTGAATCAGCCCGACAATTCCATCTCGACCAGGTAACGACGAATAAAGTGGGGGGACAAAGAAGTGGTTGCATAGTACGGCAGCTAAAACAGTCGCCAGCAATCCTGGTCCAATACCACCATACCAAGAACTCGCCATTACCGCAGCTAGGAATAGCGGATAAAGGTGAGGTTGGATCAATCCCCATACTAGTTGTGTTAAGAGAAAAGCAATGGCGACGGCAACAACAGCAACACCGTAGCCCTTAAGGTGACGGATCGAACTGAGCATATTCTGCGGTTTGGGCTAGCTTTTCTATGTTGGCGCAACAGGTTGATTCATGACAGGTAATTTCTTTTTCATCTTTATCTGCCCGACTTTTCCACTTTTGCGCTTTAGCTTAGGAAACGTAAGGTTCGTAAGACCTACGCCTTTTCTGAAGTTCGACAGTCGTATAGGTAGTATATCTCACACACTCCTGCTCAGTGCAGGCACTAACTTTAGAGTCAGCAGCACTCACTGTCTGTATGACTCTAAATCTAACAACCCAGCAACATTCATCAAGGTGGCGATCGCTATCCTTTGAATAATTGCTTTTGTGTTGGTGCATCTGACTGGTTCGCACTGCCTGTACTTCTGTCGTGCCAGATGAGGCAAATTCAACCTCTATCTAGTGGCAGATGTTTTCAGGCGATCGCCCAATTCATATTTTCCGCCTCACTCCAGCACTAGCCTTGCGTTGGAGTAGTTTGAGTATCATCTTGTTTGTCGTCACGGCAGCAGCTATTAGTACCTTTTACCAAGTTATTCACGGATACAAGCGATCGTGGATTTTTGATGCCGCAGTCTATTCTGAACAAGCGTGGCAAATTATGTTGTTTTTAGTTTATTTTGTCGCAATTCCTCTCGGTACATTTCTGATCCACGAACTTATACACGGTTTGGCTTTCATTGCCTTTGGTGGTAAACCGCGATCTGGAATAGGAATCGAACATTTTCTTCCCTACGCTTACACGACTGCACCGAGAAGGCGTTTTTCTCGCAATGCTTTTTTAGTCATTTCGCTGACTCCTTTATTTATCGTTAACGCGATCGCTATACTTCTACTAGCCGTTTTGCCTCAAGCACCTTGGTTAGGCTGGATAGTCATTCTCAATACTGCTGGTGCGAGTGGCGATATTTGGATTGCAACGCTACTGCTGCGCTGTCCGCGATCGGTTACAGTGGAAGACCGTAAGACAGGAGTAGCAATTTATGCGCCTCCCGATCTCGATGCTCGTTCCCTACCTTTTCGACCAAGTGGCAAGGCTAAATCTACATTCCAAAAATGGCTAGATTTGACCGTTTTAGTGCTTGGATTAATTGTTTTCGTAAGTTTTCTCTTGCCTATATTATTCGATATTTTGAACGTGCCTTCATTTATGGTTGGCACGGATTCGTTACAGCTTTTGAATTGGGAAAATAGTCCCAAAGGTTTCGGAATCTCGTTTAACCCGTGGTTATGGATAGCGATCGCTACCGTACTGAGTTTAGTCGGAGTGTTGTTTATATCAATGGGCGATCGCTAAAGCTCATACAACCATTCTGTTCAAACGTTTTAACTCTCCACCACTTTTCCACTTTTGGTCCTTAATATTATAGGGAGCAGGGAGTAGGGAAGAAGAAATGCGCTAAAAGGGTTTGAAGCTTAACTTCAATAATGATAGTTATGTCGAGAGTCGGAGTCCGAGACATGACATGATAAATCGATATTTCAATTTTTGTATTATTCTATTTCAATAAATCAAAACTTTTTCAGGCAAAAATAGCCAGCAACAACATTAACGCAACGCTTAATCAAGTCGCAGGATGCTTGAAATTGAGAAGGAGAAGAAAATAGTGACAAGCAAACGAATTTTAGTCATTGATGACGAAGACGATATTCTAAAATTAGTTCAAACCTGCTTAGAAATTATGGGGGGATGGCAGGTAATAACCGCTCATTCAGGTCGGGAAGGCTTAAACTTAGCTCAAGATAACCAACCAGATGCAATTCTCTTGGATGTCATGATGCCAGATGAAGATGGCTTATCTACTTTAAAAAAACTGCAATCTAATACAATAACTAGCAACATTCCTGTTATTTTACTAACGGCTAGAGGGCGCTTTGTCGAGCAAAAATTTACTCAATTAGGTGTTAGAGGTGTACTCAACAAACCGTTTAATCCTTTAAAGCTTGCCGAACAAGTAGAGGCGGCTTTGGCTTAAAATAAAAATATTGAGTGCGAACCTAACCAAATTGCAGATTATAGATAGAAATAGCAAGAGCAATCTAAAAATTTAGAACTATATTATTTGTTATTTATTGAGATTTTAAATTCGAGCGACATCAAAGTCACTTGTTTAATATTACGAGAATGATAATCGCTAATCGTAATGTAATTTACATATTAAATCAGTTCCATATCCTTCTAGGGGATGAGAAGAAAAAGATAGCAGCATCGCTAGCATAGTGACCGATCGCAGGTGTCACGCAGTCTACAAAAACTCAATTTTTGGTGAAAATTAGCGACAAAAAATTTAGAATTGACTGCGATATTTTTTCATCTGTCGCAGCAGCGATCGCGAGTGCTGTAGTAGTGACAAGCTTGGTACTGGTTTCAAATTAGCTTGTTAAGAAAGCTGATGAATCGATTATTTAGGAGTATTTGTAATGAAAGCAGTTGTTTTTCATGGAATTGGAGACATTCGGCTGGATGACGTACCAGAACCCAAAATTCAGGACTCAACAGATGCGATCGTGCGGCTGACCTCAAGCGCAATTTGCGGTACAGATCTGCACATGATTCGCGGCACATTTACAGGGATGAAACCTGGGACAATTTTGGGACATGAAGGTATTGGCATTATTGAAGAAATTGGCTCAAATGTACGGAATTTTAAAGTCGGCGATCGCGTTGTAATTCCTTCAACAATCGCCTGCGGCTACTGTTCTTATTGCCGTTCGGGATATCATTCTCAGTGCGATAACTCTAACCCCAATGGCAGTAGTGCAGGAACGGCTTTTTTCGGTGGTCCACAAGAGACTGGTCCGTTTAACGGCTTGCAAGCAGAATACGCTCGGATTCCCTTTGCCAATGCAGGATTAGTCAAGCTACCAAATGAGGTGACAGACGACCAAGCCATCCTCCTGTCTGATATTTTTCCTACTGGTTATTTTGGCGCTGAGATCGCCGAGATCGAACCAGGAGATACAGTAGCGGTGTTTGGTTGCGGTCCGGTGGGAATGTTTGCGATCGCTAGTGCCCAGCTATTAGGTGCAGGACGTATCATTGCTGTGGATACAATTGGGTCACGCTTAGAAATGGCACGCGAAATCGGTGCGGAAGTTATTGATTTCAATGCTGAAGACCCTGTAGAGATAATTCAGCAACTCACAGGGGGAATTGGCGTAGATCGGGCAATTGATGCTGTAGGTGTAGATGCAAATGCTCCCGATCGCGGTCCCGCTGCCGAAAAAGCAAAACAACAGGCACAGCAGTTCCAGCAGGAGTTACAGCAAATTGCACCGCAAACCAATCCCCAAAACGGTAACTGGCATCCTGGTAATGCTCCTTCTCAAGCGTTAGAGTGGTGCGTTCAAGCGTTAGCCAAAGCCGGAACGCTTTCGATTATTGGCGTTTATCCACCAACTCACAAGTTTTTCCCGATTGGCATGGCGATGAACAAAAATCTGACGATGAACATGGGGAACTGCAACCATCGCAACTATATTCCGATATTGGTGGATCTAGTTCGGAACGGCACGGTAGACCCTACCAAAGTCTTAACTCAAGTTGGACCGCTCGTGTCTGTTATTGATGCATACAAGGCATTTGACCGACGAGAACCAGGTTGGGTAAAAGTAGAATTAGTCCCAGGA
Organism: Chroococcidiopsis sp. CCALA 051; assembly: GCF_003015105.1. NCBI lineage: Bacteria > Bacillati > Cyanobacteriota > Cyanophyceae > Chroococcidiopsidales > Chroococcidiopsidaceae > Chroococcidiopsis > Chroococcidiopsis sp. CCALA 051. The sequence continues at coordinate 37,947 of NZ_PYCI01000028.1, forward strand.
GTTGCAGCCTAGTTTATTTAATATCTGGGGTTAAGCCGCGATCGCCTGCTTTCTCAGGAGAGTAGCATGAATAGTATCACCTGTTCCAAAGACCGCTTATCTTGGGTGTGGCTGGCGATCGAGCAATTCAGTTTAAACACCCGCAAAAGTCAGTTTTTCGGGCGATCGAGAATGGGGTCAATCTATTGCGTCCCACCAGCAGTGGCATCTCCATTGCTTTCGATAAACTGAATTATTATATTGTAGCTCTATGTCTTCGACTGATATTATCATCATTGGGGCAGGCATTGCCGGATTAGCGGCGGGCTGCTACGCCCAGATGAACGGCTATCGCACCCAAATTTTCGAGCTGCACGACCAGCCTGGTGGTCTATGTACGGCTTGGGAGCGCAAAGGATATGTCTTCGATGGCTGCCTTTATTACTTGTTTGGTTCTGGGTCTGGTCAGCCATTCCACCAGATGTGGGAGGAGCTGGGAGCAGTTCAGGGTCGGCAATTCGTCCATCACGATGAATTCATGCGGATCGTCGAACCAAGCGGTAAAACGCTAATCGTTTACAGCGATCCCGATCGCCTCGAACAGGAGATGACAAGACTCTCACCTGCCGATAGCGAAGCGATCGCTGACCTGTGTGCGGGCATTCGGGCTTTCACTCGCTTCGATCTGTCATTGCTGCGGCAGAAGCCCAAAGCCTTGATGAGGGCTGCGGACTGGGTGCGGCTGAGTCTGAAGCTGCTGCCGTTCGCCAGAGCGTTAGCGAGATGGGGGAAGATTTCCGCTCAGGAATTCGCCCAGGAATTTCAAGACCCTTTCCTGCGTCGTGCCATCCCGCAAATGTTTGCCTGGACAAGTATCCCCGTCATGGTTGGTATGTCACTGCTAGCATACGCGCACAACAAGAATGCTGGGTTCCCGATGGGTGGATCGCTGAATTTTGCCCGTGCGATCGAGAGGCGCTATCTCGAATTGGGGGGCGAAATTCATTATTGTTCTCAGGTAGAACGCATTCTGGTGAAAAACGATCGCGCTTTCGGAGTGCGGCTGTACAACAACCAGGAGTACCATGCCCACCGCATCATCTCAGCCTGTGATGGACGCGGGACAATTTTCGATCTGCTAGGGGGTCAGTATATCGATCGCCAGTTAAAAAGGCTCTACAACGATCGCCTGCCTACCTACTCGCAACTCCAAGTATCGCTCGGCATCAACCGCGACCTAAAAGACACGCCGCACTGGGTCACATACCTGCTCGATCGTCCAGTCATTATCGCTGGTGAGGAACGCTATAAGATCGATGTCAGGCACTATTGCTTTGACCCCTCGTTAGCTCCGGCGGGTAAGTCGGTGGCGATCGTCACGCTGAGTACGCCCTACGATTACTGGCAGCGCATCTACGGACGGTCGATTTACAACGCCGAGCAAATTCAAGAATCAGGTATTCTGCTCGATTGGTTGGAGCGGGTTTATCCTGGTATAAGAACTGATATTGAGTATGTGGACGTTGCTACACCAGTGAGCTACGAACGCTACACGGGGAACTGGCAGGGTTCAAACTGTGGCTGGCTGCTGACCAAGCAAACGCTATGGCTGGCGATCGCTGGTATCCGCAAAACCCTGCCTGGGCTGGACAATTTTTATGCGATCGGACAGTGGGTTGAGCCTGGTGGTAGCGTCCCCGTAGTCGCCATGTCGGGTCGCAACATTATGCAGCAGATTTGCCATGAGGACGAGAAGGAGTTCGTCGCCACAAAGCCTGGATAAATCAGCTGCCGCTAGATTAGTTGCAAGGGCGGAATTAGCGATTGACAGTAGCTACACGTTAAGAAGAGGGACGGGGTATGAGAAGTCTTAAAAGAAACCGAGCGATCTTGGTCTTAGTATCAGCCCTGAGCGCAGTGCTTTTCGCGGTAACAGCTTTCGCACAAACTGATATTAATGTCAACAACAAGAACATTATTCGGGTTGGCGGCGATGTTATAGTTGGACCCAACCAAGTGGTAGAAAATGCCATCGCGATTGGGGGTGATGCAACAATTGGGGAGGGAGCAAGAGTCACCCAAACTGCGATCGCCATTGGTGGGGATGCAATCTTAGAAAAGGGTGTCCGCGTTGATGGTGATGTCTACGCCGTAGGAGGAGAAATTATCGCCCAGCCAGGAGTTACTATTGGCGGCGCTTCGGGTACAGTCTTGGAGGATGGTAGATGGGGAATGCATGGCTCTCGCAGGAGGGGAATTGACAGCTTTCTCGTTCGCTATCTCTTCGGTAGTGCCTTTCATCTGCTCAACGTCGCGGTCGGCGCTATTGTTGGTGTTTTAATCCTACTTTGGCGACCAAATTTCCTGCCGATCCTGGCAGCGATTATCAGTCAGTATCCTCTGGCGAGCGGCTTGTGGGGTTTGGGCGGTATGCTTGCTGTCATTGTGCTAGTCATCCTGCTGACAATCAGCTTAATTGGCATTCCCTTGTTACCATTAGTTGGTTTAGCAGTCGGGATTACAGCACTTGTGGGAACTCTCGGAATAGCCCTTTGGCTGGGGCAAAGAACTTTGAAAGCGCCAGGGCGAGCGCCCGTGCAACAATTTCTCCTGGGTATGCTGATTTTAGCTTTAATTGGCTTGATTCCGGTACTAGGAGGACTGGTGTTGTCAGTAGCGAATATCTTTGGTTTTGGTGCAATCCTGGCATGGCTGCTGGGAAAAGTGCGACCGCAAGTTGTAGCGTAAAAACTACTCTCTCCACGAGTTTTCCACCATTGCCATCTAAGTTGAAGTTAGCTCTATCTTCCAATTCAGAGCGAGTTAAAGCTAGTCAGAATTAATAGGCTTACGGTCATGGAATTGAAAAAATGGCGTGGGGAGACAAGTAAACAAATTTTCCAGCAACCAATTTTATATTTAGGCATACTTATAATTGGTAGTTCTGCGGGATGCGAATCTTTAGGAAATAGAGAAGTCCAAGTTCAACCTTCACCTACCCAACCGACAGCTAATTTACAAAACAATCCTAACTTTGTTGCTGAAGTTGTCAAAGATGTAGGACCCGCAGTTGTACGAATCGATGCTACCCGTACAGTAGAAGTACCCACAGCAGTATATAGCAATCCTTTGATTGAGCGATTTTTTGGGGAAAACTTCTTTCCGCCTCAAGAGAAAGTTCAACGCGGTATCGGTTCGGGATTTATTATTAGCCAAGATGGTCGTATTCTAACTAATGCCCATGTGGTAGAAGGTGCAGATAAAGTATCAGTCGTGCTAAGAGATGGTCGCCGCTTTGCTGGAAAAGTTGTGGGTGCAGACCCAGTTACAGACGTAGCAGTTGTTGATATTGAGGGGACAAATTTACCTACAGTTGAGCTGGCTAATTCCGATAATATTACTGTTGGACAATGGGCGATCGCCATTGGTAATCCTTTAGGTCTAGATAACACCGTAACTCAAGGAATTATCAGCGCCACAGGACGCAGTGGTTCAGATATTGGTGTCAACGACAAACGACTTGACTTTTTGCAAACTGATACGGCAATTAATCCTGGTAATTCTGGCGGACCTTTGCTCAATGCTCAAGGCGAAGTTGTAGGCGTGAATACTGCTATTATTGGCGGAGCGCAAGGTTTAGGTTTTGCCATTCCGATTAATACAGCCCAAAGAATCGCCGAGCAGTTAATTACAACTGGTCGAGTCGAACATCCATATATTGGCGTGCGACTGATTGAGTTAACGCCGGAAATTCAACAGGAAATTAACCAAAGTAATCTTGGTTTTAAAGTCGAGCGCGATCGGGGAGTTTTAATCGTACAAGTTGCTCCCAACTCTCCCGCAGCTCGTGCTGGTTTGCGTCCTGGTGACATTATTACTCAAATTAACTCAACTGAAATTCAAAATGCTGACTCTGTACAAGATGCTGTAGAAGCAACAAATTTAGGCAAATCGCTACAGATTACAGTCAACCGTAATGGCTCGACTCAACAGCTAACTTTGAAACCAGAACAGTTACCATCTCCCTCCAGATAGAAGATCTTTGGTTGTAAATAGACAACTCTACTTCTAGGCAATTATTTTGTGTTGAAGATTTTTCTAAATTAATTTGGCATCACCTAATAGGAGAAAATCATGTCTGAACTGCTCCAAACTTCGCTGCCAACCCCAACGAAACAAAGATTTGCGGTAACTTTCCGCGTTGTTAGCCGCTTTAGCTTCTGGATACAGTTGGCTTTAGCTAGTACTTCCGGTATTGCTTTAACATTTGCAGTCTTTAGTCGCAGCCTCAGCGTAGCAACAGAGAATGCAGCTATTGGTTTAAGTATTTTTCTAGCCGTCGTTGGCGTATTACTCGCAGTCTTTAGAATATTTTGGGCATTTCGAGGTCGTGTTTTAGCTAGACGCTTGCAGTCACCAGAGCGCGAATTGCATCCAAGAAAAGAAGAGGTAATTCAAGTTTTGAAAATTGGCTTGATTGCGAGCTTCATTGGCATGTTGTTAGCATTTATCGCATCGGAAGTCAGCGCCATCTCAATACTCTCACAAGCTTTAGCTGTACCCCAAGGTGTAGCTGTGTACCAGCAGGGAAATGTCATTCGTTCGCTCGATATTCTTGTCATCTTAGCGAATGTCAATCTTATTGGGACTCACTTAGTTGGTAGTCTTACATCTTTAGGACTACTCGAATGGATAGACTAAGCAAGTCAAAAGTTAAAAGTCAAAGGGAGCAGGGGGAAGCTATACTTTTTAAGTATAGAATTGAAATATTGATTTCCAACTGTTTCGTGCAACGCATCTCAACATAATTGTTTTTTTAAGGTGCGCTTATAACCCACAACGCGCATTTTTTGTACAACTCTGCTCCCTGCTCCCCTATCCCTACTCCCTCTTGTCAATTACTCCAATTGGTTTAGTTAAAGTCTATCTAAAGTAGTAACTGGTGGAGAAACCTAATTTCTCCACCAGTTTTCCACTTTTTGAATCTAACCTAAAAATAGGTTCAATCAAAACGGTTGAATTCTACACCAGTTCAAACAATTGAACTTACACCCCTAGTTGGGCGCTCAACTTTTTCTCTTGACTTCCTAGGACAATCAACTCTAATTGCAAACAATCGTCTTTCTGGCAGGCTCTCTCACTTGAAGGAGGCTGGTAGTTATGCATACGTGCAGTCTATTCGATCGCCCAAACGGCAACGTTAGTTGAAAAAATGGCTTTACTAAAACTGAAAGATATCTATCCACAGATGATAAACAGAATGAGAGATTGTGCTGTTATTGGATTTACTGTATATGCAAATGAAGACGAAAAAGTTGGCACGGTCAAAGATATTTTAGTTGATGAAGACACGGGAAAATTCCGGTATCTGATTGTCGATCTTGGCTTTTGGATTTTTGGGAAAGAAGTTTTCCTCCCAATAGAAACAGCGCGAGTTAGTGCGATAGAAAGCAGAGTGGACGTTGAAGGATTAACAAGAGAACAAGCAGAGAATCTCCCTGAGTTTAACAACGAATTGAAACTCGATCGCGATTATGAAACTCGTGTTAGCAATGATTATCGTCCTGCAAATAATACTCCTTCAATCCAACCAGCACCGATCGCACCAATCGATCCGATGGTACTCAATACTACAGCAACTTTAAACGAGCCGTCATGAGTTGTTTTGTGAAAAAGAAGCAAAGGCGATCGCTTCTTTTAGCTAATGCAGATTGCCAATAAATAAAATCAAAAAACCCAAAAAACTTAAAATCGGAGTTACAGATGCTTAAAAAAAATAGAAGTCAACCAAAAAAAATAGTAGGAACAGTCTTTGGTGGCTTACTAATTGGTATACCAGCAATTCCTCTAGTGGCATCGGCACAGGGATCTCAAGTACTCAATCCTTGCCCGAAAATCTACTACGAAGAACCTTTCAATAGTACACGTCTGGCTCCCGAAGGCTGTCCGCCTAATGCTGCAACTAGAATCGTGCAAGGACAAGGTACGCCTGAAGTTACCCGTCCTAGTGCTAGGTCAGCAGATCCTTACTACACCCCCAGAATGCGCGATCGAACGAACCCGCCTGTAACACCGCCTCTACCAGAAAACCGCTCCCAGGCAGTTGCTAAAATCATGTCGATGGACGGCAATGTAGAGGTGAGAGTGAAGAACAATACAAACGCGATCGTCACCTATGAAGCAGTTGGGCATACACAACGCCGAGTTCTGCAAGGTGGAGAAGAAACTGTTTTACGATTACCCGTGCCTGTAACCGTGACTTTTACACGTCAGGATGATGGTTTCGTGCAAGTTATGCCCATGTCTGCATCTCAGGATGGAGTCTTAGAGGTAGCGTTGGATGAAGATGCGAACCCTCGCGATCGCAACCAGGGTGTTCTGAGAATTCAAAAAGATGGTCAAGTTTTCTTGAACTAATTCGCTTCCACAAAGACTAGATAATTCGTACCCAAAATTATCTAGCACCAGTCAAAACTGTATCTAAACATTTTGACTTATGAGTTTTAACTTTTGACTTAACTAAGAGGAGTAAGGAGATTTTCTCAATGTTAAATAAGATCTGGAATACTAAAAGCGCGATCGCCTTAGCACTAGCCGCGATCGTTCTTCCCGCTTGCACGAATCAATTAGAGACAAATAGACCAGCAGCTCCCACAGGAGAGACTGCAACAACAAATGCTCCTACATCTCCAACTGGAAACGTCACTACAGAGGAAGTGACCGACAACACAAAGCAACTCATCGGTAAGACTGTAACGGTAAGAAGCGAACCCGTGAGAAAAGTTGGTAACAACACCTTCACAATTAGCGACGAGGAATTTTTTGGCAACGAAACAATTCTAGTTGTTAATGCTTCAGGACAGCCCTTAGCTCTACCTACTGACAATACAGAAGTTCAAGTCACGGGCGAGGTGCGTCAATTTGTCGTGGCTGATGTCAATCGAGACTACGATTTTCTGGACTTGGAGCCGAACTTATATGTAGACTACGAGGGCAAACCAGCAATTATTGCTCAGTCGATCGCTCCTGCACCCGAACCAGGGGAAATTACTTCAAATCCAAAACAGTACTACGGCAGAACGCTGGCTGTAACGGGTGAAGTTGAGGAAATACTCAGTCCAACTACTTTTACTCTGGACGAAGACCAACTGTTTGGTGCTACCGACTTACTAGTATTAGTGGCAAATCCTAAAACAGGCAATACAGCAAACACAGCGGTTAAAGAAGATCAGACGGTTGCTGTAACAGGTGTACTGCGTCCCTTGGTCGTCGCTGACCTCGAAAGAGAATACGATTTCAATTGGGACGAGGGTTTTGTCAGGCAGCTAGAAGCAGAATATAGCCAAAAGCCCGTACTTGTCGTTCAATCTGTGTACCCGTCAGCAATTCCCAGAGCAGCTAAATAAATTAACTTGAGACAGGCGGCTGTTACTAAATCGACCGATCGAAACAGCGTAGATAATACAAGGGTGTATCTCTACGTTGTTTATGTATTTAGATTTTTATACACTCAGAAAACAAGAAACAAAGTTAGAGTGTAGCAAATTAGGCAAATAGCGATCGCAGCATACAACAATGAAAATCAGATGAAATGGTTGTCTTTCATTTGAGAGAAATTGTGATTACCTCACAAGACAGAGATATAAATTTTTTTCAATTTATAGACTGACAAAGTAAGCATTTGAACGGGAGGATTTTATGCCTCATCAACAATATCAAACCAGTATTGATGCTGCGATTCACTGCGCTTATGAGTGCGAACATTGCGCCGATGAGTGTTTGGGTTCCATGCCAGAATGCGCTCGTCTGTGCCGCGACTGCGCTCAAATCTGTTGGACGATCGCGGGTTACATGAGTCGCAGTTCTCGCTTCATTCCAAATGTAGTTCGTGCCTGCATAGATATCTGCGAAGCCTGTGCCAACGAATGCGAACAGCACGACGAACCACACTGCCAGAACTGTGCTAAAGCTTGCCGCAATGCAGTAGAAGAATATCGAAAAATTTCAGGTATTGCCACAGCAAGAGCATAATTCAATGAATTCGTAATTCGTAATTCGTAATTCGCGATCGTTGCTCCTTAATTACGAATTACGAGTTAGCAATTATAAGTGGGGTCAGCTAGATGACAGGAGATGGTAGGGAACGGGCGCAGCACCAAGAGCGATCGCATCACGACGAACATCGCGACGGACATCACGCGCATCACCAACACCAGCAACATGCAGATACCCCCCATCACGGACACGCCGGACATTCTGGACATGGGGGACACGCCGGACATCACGATCCGGCAATTTTTAAGCGACGGTTCTTTATCTGCTTAGCCCTGACTATCCCTATCCTTTATTTCTCCACACAACTGCAAGAGTGGCTGGGATACGAAGCGATCGCTTTCCCTGGTTCCAACTGGATTAGCCCTATTCTCGGTATTATCATCTACTTTTATGGTGGCTGGGTATTCCTGCGCGGAGCCTGGAGCGAACTGCACGGCAAAATCGGCATGATGACGCTGATTGCGCTGGCGATTACTGTAGCTTTTGTTTACAGCATTGCCGTTTCCTTCGGTTTGCCTGGGATGCCCTTTTACTGGGAACTGGCAACATTAGTAGACATTATGTTGCTGGGACACTGGATCGAAATGGCTTCTGTAGCAGGAGCCAGCCGCGCCTTAGAGAATTTAGCCGAACTCGTGCCAACTCAAGCACATCGATTGCAAGGCAGCAAAATCGAAGATGTGCCTGTGAGTGAAATTGCTGTAGAAGATATCATCCTGATTCGTCCAGGGGAACAGATTCCCAATGACGGCGTGGTGATTGAGGGAGATACGAGCGTAGACGAGTCATTTCTTACAGGGGAGTCTCGTCCCGTTGCCAAGCAACAAGGGGATGAAGTCGTCGCTGGTTCTGTCAATGGCGAGGGTTCGGTGCAAGTTAAAGTCACCCGTATTGGCGGCGAAACCACGATTAATCAAATTATGCGTTTGGTGGAGGAAGCGCAAGGCTCGAGAAGTCGCTATCAAGTGTTAGCCGATCGCACGGCATATTGGTTGACGTTAATCGCGATCGCCGCTGGTACGATTACGTTTGTCGTTTGGCTGTGGCTGAGCGATTTGCTATTTGCCATCAATCGCAGCGTCACCGTACTCGTAATTACCTGTCCTCACGCTTTGGGGTTGGCAATTCCCCTAGTGATTGCCAATTCTACAGGTCTAGCCGCCAAAAACGGTATCTTGGTACGCAATCGCGATGCCTTGGAACGGGCAAAAGATATCAAAACAATGGCATTTGATAAGACTGGAACCCTTACTGAAGGTCGGTTTGGCGTGCAAAGGGTTTACGTCGAGCGCCTAGATGAGATGACAGCATTGGCGATCGCGGCTGCCTTAGAAACTCCTTCCGAGCATCCCTTAGCCAAAGCCGTAGTCACAGCCGCCCAACAACAAAGGCTGGATTTACCGCAGATGTCTGACTTTAAAACAGTGACGGGTAGGGGAGTTGAGGGCAAGATTCGCGGTCAAATCTACAGAATTGGGCGACCGGAATGGGTATCGGAGCAAAAATTGCCCATTTCTGCATCTTTGCAAACGGGATTAGCAAAGGCAGACGAGCGGGGTGAGAGTGCAATAGTTTTAATGGACGATCGCCAAGCTATTGCTGTCATCTCAATGGCAGATCGAGTCAGAGAACGGGCGCGGGAAGCTGTAAATCAGTTACACGCCAAGGATATTCAAGTCGTGATGATTACAGGTGATGCGGAAGCTGTGGCGAAAACAGTGGCTCAAGATTTAGGTATCGATCGCTATTCCGCCCGCGTTTTACCAGAAGATAAAGTCAAAATTATCAGCCAGTTAAAACGAGAAGGAGCAACTGCATTTGTGGGGGATGGGATCAACGATGCTGCTGCTCTTTTAGAAGCAAATATCGGCATTGCGATCGGTGCGGGAACAAATGTAGCAATTGAATCGGCAGATTTAGTCTTAATTGAAGACGATCCGCTCGATGCCGTCAAAGCTTTAAATTTGGCGCAGAAGACTTATAGCAAGATGATTCAAAATCTATTTTGGGCAACCGGATACAACGTCATTGCGATTCCGCTTGCTGCTGGAGTTGCATATGCTTGGGGGATTCTGTTATCTCCTGCCGTAGGTGCGTTATTGATGAGTCTTTCTACGGTAATTGTGGCAATTAATGCCGTACTGTTGCGCCGCGCAAAGTTGGCTTAATAGATATTTGGCTGCTGAAAAACGATCTCTACCAACTCTCCTGCCTAACTAGGAAAACTCAAAATGAAATCTAGAGCTGACATCAAACCTTATCTCCGCTTGCTAATCGCGCTGTCGATCTCTTATGTTGTCATGGCGATTATCATGCTTTCGCGGGTTAATGTGTGGAGCAATCTGTTTTTCAGTCTCAACCAGGTATATATGGCAGGACTGATGGTAGCGCCGATGTCGATTATCATGCTCACAGTGATGGGATCGATGTATCAAAACAAGCGGCTGAACGTCGTGCTTCTTGTTGTGGGGACAGCGGCGATCGGGCTATTCTGGATGCTTGTCCGCACGCAAGCAGGAGTGGGAAACCAGCAGTTTTTGCGTTCGATGATTCCCCATCATGCTGCGGCAATTCTCGTGTGCCAGCAGGCTGCAATTACAGACCAACGCATCGAGCAGCTGTGCGGAGAAATCGTCGCAACCCAGAAGCGGGAGATCCGAATCATGAAAGAGCTGATGCAGTAGGAGCATTGAAATAGAGAAAGCAGTGTAGTTGAAAAACCACACCGCGAATTGCTTGGGTTTAGATCGCTAATTAGCGAATTTCTTCTCGCTTATCAACGATCTCGACTTCGGGGCGATCGTCTTTGTCGATATCTATTGAGGAGCGATCGCTTACAGTCTCGTCTTGATATGTTGCTGTTTGCCGATCCATCGGTGCAGCAGATGTATTCATCTGGGCGCGATCGCCGTCAGACATATTGTATACGTTCCACTCTTCGACACCGCGATCTCTTAACAGCGAACCAGCGCGATCGATCTCTGAGGGCGTACCTTCGATCATCACTAAGTAATCACCTTGAGACACGCGCTTGTCGTAAGCTTTAGCGTCCTCTTCGGGAATTCCCAATCCGGTCAGCGCACCAACAATCGCACCTGCTGCTGCACCAATGCCAGCACCAGCTAAGGTAGTCGCTACAGTACCAGCTGCCAGAAATGGACCTACGCCTGGAATGATTAAAGCTTCCAAACCTACTAATAAACCACCAACGCCACCTAGAGCAGTACCAGCTACAGCACCAATACCAGCACCTTCTGGAGCTTCATTATCACCGCGATCTTTCATTTGGTTGCGGTCTTGTACGTCAATACCTGCAATCTCTTCGTTGCGGTTTGCATCTTTAGCCAACACGGATATTCGATCTGTCGAAAAACCTGAATCTCTTAATGCGTTCAGTGCGTTTTCAGCTTCTCTACGGCTGCGAAATACCCCAACTGCACGTTTGTATTGTTGAGTTGCCATTTTTCCTCCTAATACTCAAATAAATCCATCTACGCGATCGCCACACTAGGATAAACCTAAGACCTTCAAATAACAGCCTTAGCATATTCTTCTGCTACAAATAGATAAGGCTCTGCAAGTTTTGCATTCTTAAAAATTTTGTCAATCTGAGTAGTTAAAGTTTAAATATCGCTACTCACAATTTGTCTTTGCTTGCAGTCTCTTGGTCAAGACTATCCTTCTTTGACCAGTCTAGGCTTTAGGTTTGCAAACTGCTCAGACTAGGCAGCAGCCTTTTTTTGCTGGACTAGCAGCCGATCGCGTTATTACTAGTCTCTTTGCTAGAGCCAAAATCTACATCAGTCCATAGGTTTAGCTTGAGTCTACCAAAAGAGAGGGATAGGCTCAGGCAACACTTTTCTGTGACACGATACGTAACAAAAAATCTGAAAGCATACAGTTAGTTCGATCGATAAATTCAATCAGGAAAAAATAAGGTATAAGTACAAGTGAAGTTTCGCTTGATTTCGATTCTACTTCTCCACTTGAGCGGGATTTGGCTGTGATTTATTTCATAGTAAAATGCCCGAACTCGAATCCCAAGAGCGACATTAGTATCGGAGAAATACAGTTTTCAGCTTTGGGAAGTGGTAGCTCTGGGTGGGGTTTATCTCGTTTATCTAGCCATGATGCGCTTTGGCGTTTTGAATGTTATTTAAATAGATTTTTATGTAGAACTCTAGCCCAGGAAGATTAGCGTTCTCCCCAACTTTTCCACTTTTTTAGTTCAAGCTGGAATTAATCTTGTTTCTCAAGCTGGAGTGCGATCGCTCAAGCACTCATCGAATTATGTCTAACATTCCTCGTTCCCATCGCCCTTGGTTTTATCCGTTAATTACGTCTTCAGTCACAATTGGTGTAGTTGTTGGTGCGCCTCAAAGCGCGCCAGCTGCTCCTTTGTGGGAATTACTGCTTCGCGGCGCTCAAGTGTATCAACTTTACAATGTTTCCGATAAAGAGGAAGTTCAACTAGGCAAGCAGATTAATCAACAGTTAATTGGCGAACAGTTTCAACTTTATAATAATGTGCGGGTCAACAATTATGTCGATCGCATCGGTCAGCGGTTGGCAAAAAACAGCACTCGCCCTGACATTCCCTATACATTTCAAGTTGTCAAGGATGACAGTATCAATGCCTTTGCGACTGCTGGCGGTTACGTTTACGTCACCACAGGCTTGCTCAAAGCCGCAGATAACGAAGCCCAACTAGCGGGTGTATTGGCACACGAAATCGGTCACATTACCGAACGTCATTTAATCGAACAGATGCGAGAAACTGCGATCGCACGCGGTCTAGCTTCTGCGGCTGGACTAGATGAAAGTACGGCGGTGCAATTAGGTGTAGAACTGGCTTTGCGCCGTCCCAACAGTCGCTCAGATGAGTTCCAAGCTGACGCAAGAGGCGTTCAGACTTTAGGAAAAGCTGGTTACGCTCAAGTGGCGATGATTAACTTTCTCGAAAAATTACGCAGCCAGCGATCGGTTCCCACATTTTTGAGTACTCACCCAGCAACAGGCGATCGCATTGCCAGACTGGAAAAAATTATCGATTCCCAACAAGCAAATCGCGGTCAAGGTTTAAATGAATCTTACTATCAAGCACAAACCCAACCCTTGAACTAGTAGTGCCATATTTTGACTCTTACTTCAGATAGAAAAAATCACAACTTTCATCCGCTTGCATAAGTGTAGCAGTCTATAAATTTCCGAGGTAATATCTGAGTAATAGCACCATTGGCTCTAGCTATGGAGCAGCAAGTTCTTTAGTTATCGTATTAATTTGGGTCTTTTTTTCAGCTCAAATACTCTTATTGGGAGCAGAATTTACACAAGTTTATACTCAGCGTTACCAGTCTAAGTAGTGGCAGCAATTTTAATGTTTAAACCGAAATTCATATGCAAATGTTTCCTTTGATTTGTTACTACTCATAGCACTCGAATTAAAGGTCAGGACATTAATGCAGCTTTTACCCTTTGCCTTGCAAAGTTTTTCCTTCTGCCGTCTGCCCTGGAGCCGTCTGCCTTCTGCTATAATCCCGAAGGAATCGCTCGTCCTTAAAAAGAGAGATGCTATAGCGATCGATTAATTTACCAATCGCTCTAATTTTTAGAAATTTTCGTTTTTTACTCTATTAGAAAAATTTTCAATTCCTTTAACAACGAACGGTTTATTTGTTGTTAAAAAACTTCAGTCTTTAGATAGGTGTGAATATCAAAACTAATGCCATAGCAACGCGCAAGTATTTACTAAAGCTTCGGAATTTTCAGAAGATCGAAACTGATATTTAAACTTGTCCTGACATAACTTTGTCTATAATATAACTTGGTATTTAAAAAAGTTAAAGCTCTGTTCAAACAATAAAGTAGATAAGTCAAATACAGTTAATTCATAGGTTATAAATTATTTTTACGATATGCGATCGCACTGCTAACTGTTTGTAAATAATACAAATTTCTATGGAAGAATCCTTAAAAACTACTGTTTTGCTGAGTGAAACTGTTGTTGGTGGTATCTTTGCTCAAGTATTAGCTAGCTATCTTCAAATTCCCAGCATTGTCTTCCTACTCTTATTTGGGATTCTTCTGGGATCGGACGGTTTTGGTTTTTTACATCCATCGCTATTGGGTGATGGTCTGGAAGTACTCGTTTCGATGTTAGTGGCGCTAATTTTATTTGAGGGTGGATTAAATCTACAGCTACGACAGTTAAAAAAAGTTTCTAGTAGCCTGCGTAATCTCGTGACTATAGGGGTGCTAATTACCTTAATCGGTGGCGCGATCGCCGCTCGCTGGCTGAGCGAATTTCCCTGGTCAATTGCTTTTCTTTATGCCTCGTTGGTAGTTGTCACGGGTCCGACGGTCATTCAACCACTGCTCAAACAGGTAGGTGTAGATCGACAGGTATCGACACTTTTGGAAGGGGAAGGCGTTTTTATCGATCCGATTGGTGCAATTTTAGCAGCGATCGTACTTCATTTAGTTTTAAGTGGAAACGTGGAGTTGTTCGTCTCAATTGAGAGTCTGCTCGTCCGTTTAGGCATAGGTGCAGCAATTGGAGCAGTTGGAGGCTGGTTGCTTAGCCTGATTCTTAGGCAGGACAGCTTTCTGTCGCAAGAGTTGAAAAATTTGGTTGTTTTAGCTAGCGTTTGGGGCTTGTTTAGTCTGGCACAGGTAATACGCGGCGAATCGGGTCTGGTGGTTGTCGTTGTCATGGGTATAGTTTTACGCGCTGCTTACCTCCCCTCTGAGCCATTGCTGCGTCACTTTAACGAGCAGTTGAGTATTTTAGCTAATTCGGTTTTATTTATCTTGCTAGCAGCAGATTTATCGATCGCCAGTGTTTTCGCTCTAGGTTGGGGAAGCGTCCTCACTGTTCTAGTATTAATGTTTGTGGTACGTCCGATAAATATATTGGTTTCAACTTGGAATCAAGGTTTCAACTGGCGACAGCAGTTATTTTTATGTTGGATTGCTCCGCGTGGAATTGTGGCTGCTTCTTTAGCTTCTTTGTTTGCGGTGGCGCTGACGAAGCAAGGCATCAATGGCGGCGATTCGATTAAAGCTTTAGTATTTTTGACGATTATGATGACAGTTTTTTGTCAAGGACTAACAGCTCGTTGGGTTGCCAGTCTGCTTAATCTCCGCATCAGTCAGGTGGATGAAGGGCGATCGCAATCGGTTAGCGAAGAAGTAGAAACGCCAGAAAACAGAGAAAAACTTGGTCTTGCTTCTGAGTCAGTGGATTCATAATTTTATGATGCGATCGCGAATTATATTAATTCACAACAATTATTCGCATTACATCAGCTCAATACACCCAGCTCCGATACTCTGGATTTGCATCTTTCATGTCTTGGTACAGCCAAACCATGCGATCGACAAACCATAGTTTACCGAGGTAAATCAGGGCAGTTCCCAATAGAGTAGACCAAATATGGAGAACAACCAAACCCCAGATTGCAAAAACCATACCCAAGGCAGAAACACTAGTGAGAATGTTGGGTACGTGACGATGATGCTGTGGTACGGGAATTTTATCGCGGTTCAACCAAACTCGCTCGCCGAGAACGCCTTTTGAAGCCCAATTATTAGTTGAGCGCGGTTTGGGAAAGATGCGTGGATTTAACCAAATCCAAACAACTGCTATGGCAACCGGAATCAGCGACAACCAACCCAGCCAAACGCGACTCCAAACTGCCAAGATGAAAAGTGGTAGTGCAGTAGTCACCCGCGTCCATACACTCCAAGGGTTAGCGTGACGCGCCCAAGCGTCTTCGCTCATGTTAAAGGCTGCGGCAATTTTTCTTTCAAGAGTCATGGGAAGATCTCCTTGCTACCCTTGACTATTAGTTTATTGTTTCCGTTCTACCTTTGGGATTTTAGCTGTAATTTACAGGCGCGATCGCGCTGTTGCACGGATACATCCTCGTTATCCACCATCCGAGTCATATCTTCTCCCAAAACGGCTGGATTACGCTCTACAGTGGTTCCATCCGCACTGTGCCAGTAGTCGCGCTGCTGCTGGAAGGGCACCAGGAAAAGATGCTGTATTTTGTTGTCCTGGGAGTCAGAATAAGCGGGAATACCAATGGTAATTTCTGAGTGTGGCACATTTAAACGCAAAGTGCGATGCAATCTATCCCACCAAGGAAAAACAACAGAATAGTTAGAGTTGGTTTCCTGCTGTACCTGAGAGTGATGGATGCCGTGCATTCGCGGTGTCACTAATACCAAGTTCAGCCAGCGTTCCAACCATAGGGGTAACTTAACATTGCTGTGGTGAAAGAGTGTATTAACTTGGAAGACCAACTCGTAGATCGCATAAACTCCGGCAGATACTCCAATTAAAGCAACTTGAAGCACCCGAAACCCAGTAGAGAAGGCAATTTCAATAAAGTGAAAGCGAAATCCCGTGGAAACGTCCAAGTCTGGATCGATGTGGTGGACGTTGTGAAACCGCCACAGCAAGGGGAATCTATGGGTAGCGCGATGCCAATAGTAGAAAGTTAAATCCATCAGTAAAAAAGCGATCGCCCCTTGCACCCATACAGGTAGTTCCACAAGATGAATTAGTCCAAAAGTCTGATGCTGCGTCCACTGCAACATGAATGAGGCAGCAGGTTGCACCATAGTTGCATTTACGCCAAAGGCTAGGGCAGTCACGCAGAAGTTGATGGCTAAGCGTCCTATCCACCAGTTTTTAGCTTGGCGCAGGGGGTCGATTCTTTCTAACAGCAAAAGCAATAAAAATACTCCGGCTGTCACGATTGGAATGTAAGACATTATCGTTAGCCTTTTGGCTCAATTTCTCTGGGGATGCCAATTCAATTTATATTCTATAGTTAAACTCTCACTTCAGTCTTAAGAAGGATGTTTTCTGAAAAAGTTTTGTCACCTTCTTGCTGAAAACACTTCTACACTAGCTTGCGATTACAGCTAAAAAATTAGATTTTGCTCGCATAGCAATCTAATTTAGATCTTGTTGCGATTTTATTAATTCGATCGCGATCGCTCTTCAGGTAGAGTTCGTACTTTTTCCACAAGTTTTCCACTATCTCTGTCTATCTTCTAACTATAGCCAATTTAATTTGGTGGACAGTTGATGTTGAGGAGTTTGGATAGATCGCATGACTCTTTACAAATCCCTTACGGTTTAGCTCGAATTACAGTTCAGTAATCATCTCAGCGATAGGGGCAGGTTGGACTGAGAAATAAACTCAGAGCAAAATCTGCTCCGCCCCCATTGGCATAAGGTTGAATGCCAAGTGAAAAGTTATTAGTATGGAGGAAAATTTTTATGAAATATTCAATTGGGTTATTGAGTCTGGCGATCGTCTCTGCAACAGCTCCACCTGTGGCAGCACAACAAATTCGGTCTGTTCAGTTTAGCTATCCTCAAATTCTCAGCAGCAGGGCAGTAGGTAACACCCACTTCATTACTTTGAATACTGGAGCTTACCAGCCTTTGTCCTACTTAGAAATTATGCCAATGTCCAATGTTGTCGAGCTTACTCAAGGTAATATTCTCGTTACAGATCGATACGAGCGCGTCATTAATACAGACGTGTCTCAAATAGGCGGAGGAATTAGAATTAATTTTGAACGACCGATTCCCCCGCGCACCACTTTGCGAATTGCAATGGACGACGTGTATACTGCACCGCGAACCAATGCCAGAGTTTACAAATATCGCGTGTACGGTAGGCATATTGGTTTTAATCAAAATATTACCTACGCAATACTTCGGACAGTTTTTGGCGCTTGGCAGTAGACAGAAAAGCCATCGAACCGATAGAGTGCCTTTTAGAACAAA
>NZ_PYCI01000183.1:0-11460 GCF_003015105.1 Chroococcidiopsis sp. CCALA 051
TAGCGGCTTGTAAAATAGTTTCTCTAGCGCGATAGTTTTCTTCTAACTTAACCATCGTACGAGTATCTTCGTCAGGTAAGCCATCACCAAAGTCGGCTTGAAAGTCTAGCAGAATGGTGAAATCCGCCATGCGAAAACTATAAATTGATTGATCGGCATCGCCAACTACAAAGATTGAGCGATCGCGCCAATTCCACTCACTTTTTCTCGTCTCGCCGTTCGTTGTTAATAAATTAATCAGATCGTACTGAATTCGGTTTGTATCTTGATATTCATCAACTAGAATATGCCTAAATCGCTGATGCCAATAACCGAGAACTTGTTCGTTCTGTTGAAATAACTTAACTGGCATTAAAATCAGATCGTCAAAATCTAAGGCATTATTTTCGGCTAACTTATCTTCGTAATATCCGTAAACTTCCGCAATAACTCTACCGCGATAATTAGGTTGCTCTCGTTCAAAGTCGCGGGGAGAAAGTCCCTGGTTTTTAGCATTGCTAATAGTGTAGCGGACAGAACGAGGTTCAAATTTCTTGTCGTCTAATTGAAGTTTTTTGGTAATAATCTCTTTAACTACACTTTGAGCGTCAAATTCATCAAAAATTGAAAAGTTTTTTGTCCAACGCCTTCCTTTTTCATCTTGATATTTTTCAATATCAAATCGGAGAATACGGGAAAACAAACTGTGAAACGTACCGATCCACAAATCTTTAATATAGGTTTTGTAAACTTGCGATCGCAATCTTGTTTGTTCGTGAGGCGCTAATTTATCTAATGGTTTATTGTATTGACTTAGTGCTATTTGTTCGGCAAAGATTTTTTGAATCCTGTCTTTCATCTCCCGTGCCGCTTTATTGGTAAAAGTCACGGCTAAGATATTATGAGGATCGACGCGGTGTTTGAGAATCAGATTGGCAATTCGATAAGTTAATGCTCTCGTTTTACCAGAACCCGCACCCGCAACCACTAGCAAGGGACCGCAAAAATGCTCTACAGTTGTACGCTGACTGGGGTTAAGGTGACTTAAAAAATCTGTGGTTTTGGTCATACTTTAAAAACTAGAATTAGAGTTTTATATTTAATAGCTGGAAATGTGCTATTCTTCGCTAAAATGTCCATGAATCTGTTCTAGAGCCGAGTCGTTGCGACATGACAATAATTTTCGGACTCCTGCGGTAGCCATTCTTACTATAGAATGCCTCTGCTTGCCCTTCTCTATTAGAGATACATCTAACAGACCATAGAAATTATATGGTAGCCGCTTTGTGGCAGTTGTAGGAATGCGATCGCCACAGGTGTTGCGGGGTAAAGAGTTAGGGGTAAGGTATGGATAATATTGTCATCGTGGAATACGATCGCCAATGGGTAGAATTATTCGAGCAAGAAGCAATTTACCTACGAAATCTGCTGGGAAAAGCTTCGATCCTCCGAATCGAACACTTCGGTAGCACAGCTATACCTGGAATGCCTGCTAAGCCCATAATCGATATGTTAGTAGAAATTCCTAGCTTCGATCGCATTCAGCAGGAAGCCTTACCCAAGTTAGTAGAGGCAGGATATGAATATCTATGGCGTAGCGATCGCCCTCCAGGGCATATGATGTTTGTTAAGCGATTGCCTAACGGTATGCGTACCCATCACGTTCATATGGCGACTGCTGGACACACATTATGGGAAAGATTGTATTTTCGCGATTATCTCTGTAGCCACCCAGCAGAAGCCGCACGCTACGCACAACTAAAGCGAGATTTAGCAGCACAATTTTCAGGCGATCGCGAGGCTTATACTAATGGTAAAAGCGATTATGTAGTTCTAATTACTACTAAAGCCAAGTTAGACGCAACAAACTCTTAGTCCGCCTGCGCGGACTTTGCTTGTGTAGCTGCGAATTATACTCGCTCTATTTAAATTCTGAATCGTAAGGTGAGCAATGCCCACCCTACGATCCTATATTGAAACTGGATCGCCAATTTTTAAGATTTTTCCTACTTCTGACGACGGAATTTTTGTATTGATACTTAACCGATAAAAGTGGTCGAATCTCTCTGGAGTTGTCCAATCTGGTAGGGTTTCTTTACGTTTAGAAACAAAGATTTTCTGAAAATTCTCTGTGGCTACTGCTGTTTTTGAATCTCTTGTGGGTACGATGCATCTCGCACAAGGATTAATTCCAGCAAATACAACTGCTCCAATTTGAAACTGGATACTATCCCCTACTTTGGTAAATAATCGGTCTTCCCAAAATGGAGGTACGCCATCAATTTCTATATTTGCTCGTATCCGATTCCTCATTTCCTCAACACTTATGTCAGGAAACCAGGAGGTAACTTCTGCAAGCGTAGCTGCACTGATTATTGTAGGACCAGAAGCATTAGTATCATCTGGAAACCCTGTGAAATTATTTTGCTTAATTTTGACAGGTAAACCAAAATAATTGCTCAACCAAGCTTCTAACTCCGAACGCTCTTTATCCAAGTGAAAAGTAACGCTCTCATCTGTTCCTTGGACTTGTAACGATAGCTGTTGACAATCTGCATCGAATTGCGATCGCAGCAAATGAACCTTAGCATTGCGCTTACCATTCACAAATCGCCCTTTTTGGTCAAATAAGGCATACTCGCGATCGTGCTGGAGTGCGCCACTTGCTAATACACTGACTTGAGACAAAGTGATGCCATCAAGCGATTTAACCGGAAAAATCGAAATTTTTGCCAGATAAGGCTGTATCATAAGCCATCACTTTATATTGCTACTCAAGACAATAGTTGATGTGAAGTTACACGAGTTACAGCGTTAGTAGATCCTACACCATTTCTAACCAATCGAACACGCGGTTTAGTTGCGGCAAGGTAATAAATCCGTATTGCCAAAGTACCATCGGCAGAAAGTTTAGTTCCTGTTCTCCCTTTTTTAAAGCTAACGCGATCGCTGCTTCTGAAACCGACAATTCGTCGCGTAAAAAACTCATCAAATCATCCCGAACGTTAGATTTCATATACGTTTATCCAATTAATGCATTTTTTAACTAAATGGTAATGTAACAAGCATTGTAAAGTTATGCAACGTTTTCTCAGAATTATTTAGCTTGCAGGCAGCACTTGAACTAGCCGCTACTGTGTAACTTGGTGTGCGACTGCGCGATCGCTTGCTCGATTAAACTACCTAATGGCGCGTGCTATCTACTGGATCGAGCGGCAAAACGATCGAAATCGATAAACTTCTTTACAAAAGTTAACTACTTTGTTACATTTATTTACGTAACCAAGTGGGTACGTGCTAAAGCCCCAGCTTTAGCATTTTGCCTTAAATCTCAAAATCGACTAATACAAAGCAATCTGGAGCTTCCGATCGTGACATATACTATCGAGTCGGCACAAAATATCTTCTCTGGAACTCAAATCCCCAGTCCAATTCCAGCCACTATAGCGCTGTTCGACCAACTGAGCGTTGACGATCGCCTAGCGTACCTTTGGTATGCTTACACGGAAATGGGTCGGACAATCACCCCCGCAGCTCCAGGCGCGGCTCGCTTACAACTGGCGGAAGGATTGCTCACCCAAATCAAACAAATGTCACCTGAAGAGCAAACCAAAGTCATGCGCGACCTTGCTAATCGCATTGACACTCCGATCAACCGTTCCTATGGTTTCTTCAGCGTGAATACCAAGCTAGCTTTTTGGTACGAGTTAGGAGAGTTGATGAAACAGGGGATCGTCGCTCCAATTCCAACTGGCTATCAAATGTCTCCTGGTGTCAAAGTCGTCCTAGAAGCAACCCAGAAACTCGATCCAGGTCAGCAGATCACAGTTCTGCGCAACACAGTCGTAGACATGGGATTCGATACATCCGACTTGGCTCCCAGCAGCTCTCGAAAGAGTGCAGAACCAGTATTTGAACGCACCGAACCCATCACCACCAATGTCAAGATTGAAGGAATTAACGAGCCTGCGGTGTTGCAATATGTCGAAGCAATGAACGCAGACAATTTCGCCGCTGCTATTGCTTTGTTTACTGCTAATGGTGCTTTACAACCCCCATTTCAAAAGCCAATTGTCGGTCATGAGGCGATCGCGAAATACATGCGCGAAGAAGCACAGGGTTTAAACATGATGCCGAAACAAGGTATCTGTGAAGTACAACCAGATGGCTCCAAACAAGTAAAAGTCACTGGTGTCGTCCAAACTCCTTGGTTTGGTGTCAACGTTGGGATGAATATTGCTTGGCGGTTTTTGATCGATCCTCAAGGCAAGATTTTCTTCGTCGCCATTGATATGCTTGCTTCTCCTCAAGAGTTACTCAACCTGCGTCGGATGTAAAACGTTCTAAATGGGGGAGTGGTGCTAGCTAGCACTGCTCTTTCAAACCCAATATATCTCGCAAGCGCGGTGAAAAGATTTAGAAGATCCCCCAACCCCCTTAAAAAGGGGGCTTTAAATTCCCCCCTTTTTAAGGGGGGCTAGGGGGGCTCGAGATCTTCAACTTCCGTGCGTAACTCCTGGCGTATTTATGAATGCCGATCTATGAATGTTGATACTCTACTAGAGCTTTATACCGCTGGCAAAAGAGATTTTAGTTGTTTTGACTTGCGCAGAGTCGATTTAAGTGAAATCGACTTGAGTGGAGCCATCTTGAGCAGAGCAGAGTTAGCTGGAGCCAACCTGAATGGAGCCAACTTAAAAGGAGTCAAGCTCAGCGAGGCAAACTTAACTGGAGCTACCCTTTGGAGAACTGACCTTAGCAATGCGACTTTGTATAAAGCCATCCTGAGTAGAGCAATTCTTATTAAAGCTAATTTAAGCAGTGTAGATCTACGTGACACTTTATTAAATAGAGCAGATTTGCGCTTAACGAATTTAACTGGAGCCAATCTCAGTGGTGCTAATCTGACCGGAACAGATTTACGTTACGCACAATTAAAGTTAGTAGAACTAACTGGGGTAGATCTGAGTCAAGCATTTATAGTTGGAGCATCGATCCAAGACTCATTATTGTATGATTATGACCAAAATAATTAGATCTCTACCAGCTGAGCAAGAGAGTCTTATACTATGCTGCTACGTTAATGTAACCAGCCAAATTCAGGTGATTCGCATTGTCGATCTTCCCAGTTACTATTTTGAACGGGCAGTTTTTCCAGGACAACGGTTTTTGTTTGAAGCTTTACCCAGTGCTGAATTAGAGGTTCATACGAGTATGACAATTGGTTCGATCTTAGCCGATAAAATTTCTTGTTTGCACCTTCAAGTTGATAACGGCAATTGATGAAGCGATCGCTTAAAAGCTAAACTGCGCTCTTAAGTTACCTACATAGATCGTTGGGTTATCGCTAAAGTTATTTGGATTGGCAATCAGATAAAACGCTGGTACTAAAGCTATATTATCTGTTAGTGGAAAATAATAATTCGCTTCAAACTCGTACTGCACGCCACCATTTCCGCCTCCAGCAACAAGAAAATCGCGTCCATCCAAGATGGCAAACGGTCTGACATAAGAGATAGTTAATAGCGCCCCCTCCTTACCTAAATCGGGAAAAGCAACACCAGCTTGCATTGCTTGAGCTTCAATTTCTCCATCACCAGGCACTAGATTTGTCTTGGCATAGGTGTAACGTCCGAAGAAACCGATACCAGGAGTTAGCAACCAATCAAAATTAACTCCATAGGTATCAGCCAAACCAGCATCCAAACCACCATCAGCAACGAGTCCTGTCACTGGATCGAATACCGCAGAACTACCATTATCTGCAATTCCGTAAATTGGCTCTCCTGTTGCACCACCAATGACTCCGCCAATTGCTTGAATCCGCGTCCGATTGTATAGCAGCCTTAAATTAAAATTTTGGCTGGGCGAGTAAGTGAGTTCAGCTGTTGCGGTGTACGTACCACCAAATAAGCCAAACCTCGGATCGCTAGAGGTGTTAAATCCAGGTGCGATCGTACTAGAAAGAAATTCTGTATTTTCTCCAATGTAACCTGCGGTCAATTGCAATTGCTTGCTAGGCTTCCAAGTTATAACCGCCCCCGATCCTCGGTCGATCGCATTGACTAGCGTACCGCCATTGGAGTTAAAACTATTCGCACCCGTGAGGATGAAGGTAAAAGCGTTGTAGTCAAATAGGCGATACCAGTTAATCCGGGGACCAAAAGCAATTTCCAGATTATCCCCCACGGGAAAACTGTAATACAATTCGTGGATAACGACATCATTACCCAACCCTTGAATCCCCGCAGTTTGGTCAAAAAAGGGTACGCCGTAGGTGTTGTACAGCCCTGCTGAGGTGAATTGGTTGGCGGGAGAGTCGGCATTACCTGCGACTAGCCGCACCTTGAGGCTATCCCTACCATTGAAGGAAGTATCGAAATTTAACCAGATCAGATCGCTGAAAGTAATTTCTGGATCGTCTGTAAGTTCTTGTACAACTGGTCTGCCTGTGACTGCATCTCTTCCCCCTCGTCTAGCGACAACGCCGCCAAATGCAGCTGGCGGAAAGAGATCGACTGATTCAAATTGTACGTCACCATCGGCAAAAGCTCCCGTGACGTTAGCCCAAACTAGAGCGCTTAATTTCGTTGTAGTCGAGAATTGATTGGCTTCTAGTTCTGCTGTCGCTGCTTCTAAAGCATCCACGCGACCGCGCAAAGCAGACAATTCAGCGGCAAATTCTGTCTGCAATTTTTGCAGCGTATCGGCATCTTCTTGCTTAACGGTATCTGCCGATGCTGTAGCAATGAGTTCGTTAATTCTGTCCAAACAGGCATTCAAACCAGCCGCAAATTCATATCTCGTTAAAGCACGGCTGCCTCGATAGGTGCTGTCTGGATATCCTGCAATACAACCATAACGCTCTACCAATGACTGTAACGCTTGAAATGCCCAGTCGGTAGGTTGGACATCTGATAGCTGCGATACAGATGTGACTTGCGCCATCGAGTCGCCACTTGCTGCTTCCGGTATCTCGACTCTAGGAGTCGTCGCTAGATCGGTTTCAGGTTCTATGGAAGTACGATTGGTTGCGTGACGATCGCTGCGATCGGGAGGTAGTAATAATTTAGCTTCGCGATCGTAATTCATGCTAGCTAGTGTCTGTTTTGAGCTAACTTCTACCGCGTTAGTCTCTGCACTTGCTCTATAACTATCAACGGCATGACACGCTAATATTACCGAGGCGATCGGCAATACTTGCAACAAGAATTTATGCATTTATTCTCACACCAAAACGCACACTTTAATATTCAGAATGCAGGGTTTAGACTAGCAAAACTAGCTTCGGGTAAATGTGTTTTTATATACAATTCATTCGGACGCGCTGCGAACTCTAATTCAGAGTCTCGATCGCATATATAACGCTGGTAGGGGCGCACAGCTGTGCGCCCCTACAGTCTGTGTATTTCACCCAATTGAAAACCGCTATAATTCAGAGTCTCGATCGCGTAACCAAAAAGCAAGCAAAAAAATTTAATTCTGTCTAACCTTGTATTCATCCATCGGAAAAATTTGAAAATCTTGGCTTTATACTTAAGTTCTATAATTATTTGCTTGTCTAAAAAGTATGTTTCAACTAATTTAAAAGTGCAAACATAGTAGAAATATATTTTTTTGAAACAGAGATATTTTCTGTATTTTTAAGTTTAGATTTTGAATCAAACGTAAATTTTATTACTACTGAACTTTGAAATTAAATCTGAGATGGAATGCAGCTGCTTAGCATGAGTAGATTTAAAATAGATAAAAAACTAACCGCACTAGTCAAACTGCCGTGACTCAACACTGGGGAATGCCAAATAATAGCGATCGCCCCATGTCAGACCGCGTGTCAGACCGCATGACAGACCAAGCCACTCACTATACCCTGCTTGGACTGCATCCCTCGGCATCGCCAATCGAGATTCGTCGTGCCTACCGACATCTCAGCAAGCTGTATCATCCTGATACAACTGACTTACCTTCAGCAATTGCTACTGTCAAATTTCAGCAGCTCAACGAAGCATATGCCACGCTGAGCAATCCAGAACGGCGGACGAATTACGACTTACACATTGGCTATTCTCGTCTGTATGTCATCCAACCACCTCCAGATTTTCAGCGCGCAGCCGCACGACAAGACGGACGGCGTTCCTCTGCTTACCTCGACCCTACAGATCGTCCCCTATCATCTGGAGAAGTTTTTGTCTTGTTTATTTTGGGATTGACCTTCATAGGTTGTATATTATTGGCGATCGCTATTGCTACGATCCGGGGTGATACCTTGCAAACTCCAGTCCCGCCAGCTCAGTTATCAATTGTCAGTGTAGAGATGTTACATGTAACGTCTGTACAAAGTTATCAATAAAGAGCGGCGCTTTGGCTGGTGGCTAGGAAATTCCAACTTACGACTTACGACTTACGACTTACAACTTCTAATATATGTCCTTACCTTCTGCCGACACTCCCTTATACAATCATCCTTTACCCCAAATCGAGCAGTGGTTGAAAGACCAAGGTTGCCAACAAGACCAAAAGCAACTGCATTGCTGGCACATTCAAAAATCGAACTGGGAAGCCGAACTATGGCTAGATATCGACCAGTTGACGATCCGATACATTGATGCTGAAGCAGTAGGACAAGACATTCAACGCTCTTTTAAATATTCTCTCAGCCGAAAAGATATAGAGCAGGCTGTATTTTCTGGACCCTGACTCAATTTGAGATTTTAGATCTTCACACTTGTCTCTACTCTCTTAAAGAGCATCACACACTCTTTCCCTACTCTCTACTCCCTGCTCCCTTACAATCACACTTTCCCAAACCGTCGTTCCCGTTGTTGGTAAGCAGCCAAAGCCCGATGAAACTCCGTGCGGTTGAAGTCGGGCCACAAAGACTCGGTAATATAAATTTCGGCATAAGCCATTTGCCAGAGGAGAAAATTACTGATGCGCATTTCTCCACTGGTGCGGATCAATAAGTCAGGATCGCTAATTCCAGCCGTGTAGAGGTGGCGCTCGAAGATTTCTTTGTCAATTTCTTCTGGTTGGAGCAAACCTTGCTGTACTTGCTGGGCGATCGCTCGACAAGCGTGCAAAATTTCCTGTCTACCACCGTAATTCGTGGCAACAGTGAAGCGGATACCTCGATTCGACCTCGTTTCAGCCATCGATCGCTCGATTTCCGATTGGAGACTGCGCGGTAAAGCCTCCAAATCTCCTACAAACCGAATTTGGACGTTTTCCTCTAGCATTTCCTGCAATTCTTTGCGCAGGACGCGCTCGAACAGAGTCATGAGAAATTCAACTTCTTCTAACGGTCTGCCCCAATTTTCGGTCGAAAAGGCATACGCCGTTAATGCTTGTATACCCCAATCTCGACAACAGCGTAATAAATCTTTGAGAACATCCACCCCCCGTTTGTGTCCCATGATACGGGGTAAACCCTGCTTTTTTGCCCACCTACCATTACCGTCCATAATTACTGCAACGTGTCTGGGCAGTTTTTCTTGTTCTAGATCGAGAGGCAATTGCAACACAATCGGCTTTACAGTCATTTTTTATTTCGGGGAGACGCTGGTAAGTTTAGACCAAAAAGCGCAAAAAAACGAGTCATGAGAATCCTAACTCGATTGCCAATTTGATTTACCAGACCGCGTATGCTTGGGGCTACAGCTTCCCGTTCCACAGCTGGCGAGAATCGAGCTTCCAACAATTCTTTCAGTTTACTGCTGGTCAGCGGTTTATTTAATATTCCTCGTTCTGCCAGCGAAATTGACCCTGTTTCTTCCGACACGACCACGCATACGCAGTTTTCTACCTTCTCCGTGATGCCTAAAGCAGCTCGATGGCGCGTCCCCAATTGACGAGGAGCTGGACGTTCGTAAAGGGGCAAAATCACCGCTGCTGCAACTACCCGCGAACCTCGAATCAAACAAGCGCCGTCATGCAATGCTGTTTTTGGATGAAAAATTGTCAGTAAAATTTCTTTTGAGACTTCCGCATTTAACTTTACGCCTGGAACTTTGAGATCTCGCTCGTCAATAGGACTGTCTGTTTCCAAAATGAGCAAAGCACCGATGCGATTTTGAGACAGTTCTCTCACCGCATCTACGATTTCATCAATGACGCTATCGGGTTTTGGTACGATACGTCTTCCTGGCTGCAATAGCTGTCGAAATTCTCCCCTACCCAATTGTTCTAAAAAACGGCGAAACTCAGATTGGAAAGTGACTGCCATTGCTACAGCAGAACCAACCACCAATTTCTCCAATACAAAACTCAATAGCGGCAAACCCAGTCTGGCACTGATGGCAGAAGCAAGCATGAGGAGAATAAAACCCCTGACCATCCACAAGGTGCGGCGCTCTCCAATGATGACCAGCACCATGTAGATTAGCGCCAAAACCAAGCCCAGATCGATAGCGTAAAATAACAACGACTGAGTCCAGCCAAAGTCTGTTGTCAGCCATTGCTTCCACCAATCTCTCATGAGCGAAATATGAAATCTGAAGAATTGAATTTGTTAACGGTTGGCAGTTAAAAATTAGTGGCTGACGGTTAACTGTATAACTGTCAACTGTCAACCTTTTGCTCTTAGCCTAGTAATGAATCGGGCAGGCAGTCTTGCCGAATTAAGTCTTGATAAGTTTCGCGACGAAGAAGCATCTTTGCTTCTTGATTCGCCACTACCACTGCTGCTGGTCGGGGCAAGCGGTTGTAATTAGAAGCCATGCTGTAGTTATAAGCACCAGTTCCCATTACTACCAAAATATCCCCTGGCTCAGTTTGCGGTAAAGATGCCTCTTTTATTAGGATATCGCCTGACTCGCAGTGTTTTCCAGCAATTGTGACGGTTTCGCTGACTGGTGCGGACATTTTATTGGCGACTACAGCACGATAAAGCGATTGATAGGTAATCGGTCGAGGATTGTCGGACATCCCGCCATCGATCGCCACATATGTCCGAATTTCCGGTACGGTTTTGCTAGAGCCAATCGTATAGGCAGTAACGCAAGCAGTACCGATGAGCGATCGCCCGGGTTCGCACAATAATTTTGGTAAAGGTAAGTTTTGAGACTCGCAGGCTGCTTTCACGGCTTGGCAAAGTGCTTGCACCCATTCGTCAATACTGGGTGGATCGTCGGATTCTGTATATCGAATTCCCAATCCACCTCCTAAATTTAACTCCGTAACAGGCAGTCCGTAGCTTTTCGCTTTTTCCATCCACTGCACCATCACTTCAGCCAAGTCTTGATGGGGTTGGCGCTCGAAAATTTGCGAACCGATGTGGGCGTGCAATCCGACACAAGTTAAATTGGGTTGTTGTCCGATAAAGGCAAAAACCGCTTCAATTTGGTCAGGATCGAAACCAAATTTACTATCCAAATGCCCCGTTCTGATGTAGTCGTGGGTGTGACAGTCGATTCCAGGTGTTAATCGCAACATTATCCGAGTCGGGAGTTGGGAATCACTTCCTTGTCCCCCTTGTCCCCCTTG